>JASFYV010000151.1:0-6984 GCA_045046925.1 Candidatus Marithrix sp.
ACCTTGTCTAGCGGCCGTTATTCCCTGCTTAAACCAATTATAAAGCATATCTTTATAACCAGTTGGGTAAGTTTTTGTTTTCACTAAGTAATATAGTGGAGGAAGCCTTTTATCCCCATAAATAACATAATTATGACTCTCTCGAATCCTTCCTATTGGCTTGTTTTATAACTAGTTCCTAGGAAAACGTGTCGCACTATCTATATTTATTATTTTAGCGACGATAAGTCAATACAATTTCTATCCTACGATTAAGCTGTTTTTTATCGTTATCATCGTTTTCTACTCTAATCCTTTCCCAAGTATATTTATCTTCTGCGGTTCTGCTAACAGGTTTATAGCTACCAAATGAAGTAGCAGACATCAAAACTTTAGCCGGATTGATTGCAAGTTGTTCTTTTAAAAATAAAAATACTTCTAATGCTCGTTCAGAAGCTAATTTTAGATTATATTTCTGACTTTTTTGTGAATCAATATTATATTTCTTAGGTGCTGTAATATCTGCATGACCTTGAATTTGAATTTCCTGAATTGCCGGTAATTTATTTTTAATCATATTGCCTACAGTTGTCAATATATCTCGACCACGAATTTTTAATTTAGCTCTTCCAGAAGTAAATAATACACTGCTACCAAAACTAATAGTCTGTTCTTGCAAAGTTGTATCTTTTACGCAAATACTATCATTTTCTAAAATTGGAATACAATGTTCGTTGTCAGTGGCAATAAAATTATAATTAGCAGCAATCTGTTGAAATAAATCATCTTTATTGGTATCAACTTTGGAAGTATCTGGACCATAACCTTCGTATTTTACTAGGTTCTTATATTTTCTCAATTTATACTTTAATTTCTTACTATCTTCTTGATATGCAATCAATGAAATTTGGCATTCTTGTAAGTCTTGCTGACAACTTTTTAAGCTTGTTTCTAATATCTTGATTTGTAATTGTAATTCAGTTCTATCATCGCTAATTTGTTGGGTACTAAATTTACATGTAGCAACTTTTTCCATGCAAGCTGCTAATTTTGCTTCCAATATTTTAATTTGGAGCTTTAAATATGCTATTTCTTGGTTATATTCCTGTTCCAATTGAACTGTGTATAAATTATTATTTTTAATTATTTCTGTAGCAGAAATTTTTACTATTATGAAAGCTATCAAAAAGAAAATAAACAAGTGAAAAAATAGATCAGAAAATCCTATCCAAGAAACATTGCTTTCAGTATCGTCGTTAAACATGTTAATTCCTTTTGGTTTTATCCAATAGTTTCTTAAATAAGCTCTTTTTAATGATCAAACCACTTTGATCCATTACCTCTTGCACTAACTTAACATTAATTTTATTAATTTCCGTAACTCTAGTGGTTTTTTCGATATATTCATCAAAAGCTGCGGCTAAATTTTTCGAGTTTTCACCAATATCTTTTAAGAAATCACAAAGTATGATAGTTTTCAATTTTTCAGTTTCACAAACTTGTTCATTAATTTTTGCCACTCCAGCATGTAAATTAGTAATAACTTGTTGAACCTGTTCATCTATATTCAGTTTCAATTCACTGACCTGCATGAATTCAACTTGTAACTGTTTGTAAATTTGTTTAACTTCCTGTTCCCATGAATGAATTAAAACTGCTGCAGTTTTTTCCAAATTACGATCTAAAATTATCTTAGCGTTTTCAGTATTGTGGCCTAAATACTCTTTATGAGTTTGAATAAGAGCTTTTACCTGTTCAACTAAATCTTGCTTAAATATCTTTTGTGATTCTTTCAAATCATTACTAATAGATATTAAGCTATCCAAAAATGGATGGTGAATATCCTGAATATCTGAATTTAGTTTTTCCATTCGAGTAGCAATAGTATCACTACCAGCAATGAATTCATTTTGTAATTTACTAGTTTTCTGCAACTGTTCTTGGAAGGTGGTTTGAGAATTGTTGATTACTTCTAATATGCCTTGAATGTTCTGTTCCGAGTGAGATAATAATTTTTCTAATGAATTTTGATTAGAATTTTTTAATTCATCCAGTACCATAGATAAGGTGATAATATTTTCCCCATCTTTACTTAAGAAGTTTTCTAATAGAGAGTATAAATTGGAAATATCCCGAATTGAATTATTTAACTCATTCTGTTCCTGCTGTTTTTCTCGTAACCAAAGTCCTCTATACAATATCATTTCAATGCCACGCAATATATAGCAAAATACTGCAAGCAGAATTCCAGCAGCACTAAAAGCTAGTCCACTTTTAATTGCATGAGCCATATACTCTTGATTTTTAACACCTAATTCATAATTAGTAACTGTAGTGAAAAAATCTGGAGTTATAGCACTTTGTACTGATAAAGCTGCTCCAGCTAGACCAATTAATAAAAACACTTCAGCAAAGAAATGATAGCGTTTAGTAATTTTATTTATCATTAATTCTATTACAAATGCTTGAGGCTGTTTATAAGTTTTAATTTTTTGCCAAGAACCAGAGATAAAAAATGAGTAGAAAAATGTAGCTAAAACTATAGCAAGCAAGAATATATGAATACTAAACCAGAAATGGTCTTGGTAGTACTTCAGCCATTCGCCATATGCAAAATTGGTTATATCGCTGTTAATTAATAATTTAGAGAAATCGTCCATAAGCTATTGGGGATAATTGATTTGATATTTAAGTAAATATTAACATTATTTTGTTGATACTGCCATAGCTTGGCAATAACTATTCCAATTACCGATATTTTTTATGGAAAATAATATGTACAGCAATTCTATCAGTGCTTTAATTAAATTTAGAATAAATATTTTTAAAGGTATACAAACTGGAAATGCTATAAAAAGAGAAATAATATTAATTATATTTTTTGTATAAAACCCAAATATGCTTTAAAATTATGGTATTTTTTGATTGAATATATTATGGCAATAAGGATTAAATACTTGATGTCTAATGAATTTTTTAAATAAAGCATTCATAAAATTGCTATACGACACCAATATTGCTACATCAAGGTATGAATTATGTTAATTGTTGGATTTACATTAGGAACATATATTGGATTCAGATTAGCTGAACATTACTCTCACAAATCACAGGAAATTCATGTACCAATAGAACATGATAAACATTTCTTTACAGTTAGCTCTGTAACTATAGGATTGACAGTTGTATCTTATTTTTATCCGCCAATAACTTTCTTAGCTATAGCTGGGGTTATTTATACTACTATTCCAATTATACGACAAGCAGAGCGATCACTATTAACTGAAAAACGTATTAAAAATAGTTTATTAAGTTCTATCGTTAGTATTATGTGTCTTGCTATGGGTTCTAACTTTGCTGCTGCTTTACAAACTTGGCTATATTATTTTGGAAGTAAAATAATCTCTAAAAGCCACGATAAATCAGCTCAAATGATTACTGAAGTTTTTGCTAAACAGCCACATAAAGTTTGGATTTTAAAAAACTCGGTAGAAATTGAAATTGCCATAGAAACTTTGCAAATTGACGATATTGTAATAATACAAACTGGTGAAGTGATACCAATTGATGGGATTATAGTCAATGGTATGGCAATGATTGATCAGAATGCCTTGACTGGAGAATCTATTCCTGTAGAAAAAAGTATTAATGATAATGTACTTGCATCCACAATCGTAGTTAGAGGACAGATAAATATTAAGGTCGAAAAAACAGGAGTTGCAACTACAATTGCTGAACTTTCTAAAATATTACACCAAACAACTAATTTTAAAACTAATTTACAATTAAAAGGGGAGCATTTGTCAGATAAAATTGCTACTCCTTTATTAGTCGTCAGTGCATTATCATTGCCATTTTTGGGTGTTTCAGCAGCAATCACCATGTTATTCAGTGCTCCCACCAATTCTATTATGGTATTCCCATCCTTACAAACTTACAATTATTTAGTTCTGATATCTAGTAAAGGTATTTTAGTTAAAGATGGGCGAGTTTTGGAAGATATTCCTAAGATAGATACTATTTTATTTGATAAAACTGGCACTTTAACTCATGGACAATTAACGGTTGGGCAGATAATTTTAACTGGCGAATTAGATGAAGATGAAATTTTAGCATATGCCGCATCAGCAGAACGTCGGCTTAATCATCCTATAGCCCAAGCCATTTTTACCGAAGCAGAAAATAGAGGATTGGATTTACTCACAATAGCAGAAGCAGATTATAAAATTGGCTATGGTATAACGGTTATTATTAACGGCCAAGTGATTAAAGTTGGTAGTGCTAGATTTATGGTTATGGAAGGTATAGCTCTTCAATTTGAATATCCACCAAGTTATTCATTAGTATCTATCAATAATCAAGTTCAAGGTGCAATCGAAACTAGACCAAAGATACGAATTGAGACTAAAAATGTTATCAATAATCTACGCCAACGTGGAATTAAGAATATATATATAGTATCTGGTGATCATGAACAAACTACTAAAGAATTGGCTAAAGAACTTAATGTAGATAAATATTTTGCTGAAACTCTTCCACATGATAAAGCTAAATTAGTTGAGCAATTACAACAAAATGGTAATAAAGTTTGTTTTATTGGGGATGGTATTAACGATGTAATTGCGATGAAAAAAGCGAATGTATCAATTTCTCTGAGTGGAGCTGCTTCTATTGCAACCAATATGGCTCAGATAGTGTTGATGGATGGCAGTTTATCCCATTTATGTGATGTATTTGATACGGCAAATGAATTGAATAATGATTTACAAAGTAGTTTAGCTTTTTGGACTAGTTATGGAGTAGGTAACTTTGTTGCAGCTTCTGTATTCCGTTTTGGAATTACTGGTTCAACAATTACATATGGGATTGCTTTTGGGATAGGAATTGGTAAGTCAATGATGATTAATAAAACTAAGTGAAGATATCATAATTGATTGTTGAATTTTCTAAAATATTCATAAGACATCTTTCCTAAATAAAGATATATAATGTAGGATGCAATAAAGAATGAATTGCATCTGCCCGAATCATTGAATTTCACGAGGATGAAAAAATGAATAAAAAAATTGTAGAAGATTTAGTTAAAGGTTTGCCATTTGTAATTAAAGATATTAGTAAATTATTAAAGAAGAATTTTGACGAGTATGGCCAATCTTTAGTAGAGAATTCTACTGGAACTGTAGCAATTTTAATTAGATTGTTTGGACAGTCATTTATTGATGATTATTTTTCTAATTTGGCCAAGGAAAAGTTGGAGAAATATGGTTTAAAAGTTTATTTGAAAGCTGGGTTTGTGCAAGCTCATAAGTCTTTGACCGAGATTGGAGATAAATTTGAGAAAAGTATGAACCTGAGTATATTTATGAGCAGATTCAAGATAGTTTAGATGTAGAATTTGAAGCTTTACAAAAGGCTGAAGATATTTCTACAGTTTTTAATCCACGTCAGCATCAGTCAATAATTTCTATCAAGCGTAGTTATGAACGTATTTTACATAATTTTCATTATCCTGAAGAGGTAATTAATTCTTTTACTAAGGATTTTAATAAAAATATTGACGAACAGGTAAGAATAGAATTTGGTGATGATTATCAGCAGCATTTGGATGAAATAGAAGAATTTTTGCTTGAGGATAATGAGGTTAAATTCCTTGAGAAAATGATAGAAGATGGAAGAATTGGTTTTAAGGATGGTGAAAATTTGCGTTATGAGGAAACTTTTGCGAGTTGGAAACCAGTTTCTAGTTTTAAAGAGCAAGATACAGATATTGATGAAGATGAGCTAGAATTAGTAGAAAAAGAATTAAAACCAATAGATGAGTTGATGCAGCAGTATTTTGCAACTGGCAATAATTTAAAACAAGTTCTATTCGTAATTGCAGATTTTGGTAAGGGTAAATCAGTATTTCTTCGGCATCATGCAGCACAATTAGCCAAAAAATATTTACAGACTGGTGAAGGTAAATTTCCAGTTTATTTTAATTTACGTGAGTATAAAAAATATTCCAGTGAAGTACAATTTGGTGTTATAAGTCATTATCTTGCTATAGAATTTTTAATTGATGTAAATACAGATAATTTTAGGCAAAAGAATTGTATTTTTTTAATTGACTCGCTGTATGAAAGTGGAGAACTTAATAAAGCTAATATCAATGCAGTTATTGCTTTAATTAGGAATATTCAATTACTTGACCCAATAAAATGTAAAAATAATCAAATTGTTATAACATCTCGGCCTTTTGATGATGGCTTGGAAGAACTTTTGAGAAATTATGATCCGTATCTTATTAAAGATAAAAACAATAGAAAAATTCCGCAGTTATTATCAATATTCGGCTTTAAAAAATCTCAATTTAATGGCTGGTTAACTAGTAACCTTACAATCTAAAGTTCAATCATTAACAACAGGTTTTATTACCGAAATTATTGATGCCTTAAAAAATGGTGAAGATATAGATATACATGAAAAATTATTTAAAAATAAAATCTTATCAGCTACTGAGTTAAGACGGCCTATCTTTGCTTATATGATTTTTCAATTAATTGTAAATGAGGTTGATTTTGTTGCGGTTAATAAAATAGGAATATATTTGTCTTTCATTAATTTGCTAACCAAAGAAGCCAAATATATAGGCGATACTTGCTATCCAAAAAATTTACCTAAAGAGTTTGAATTCCGTAATATTTTGCATGCAACTGCGGCTTTATGGATGTATAAACGCCAACAAGGTGAGCAAGGTTTTTTACATAAGGCTGATTTATGTCAAGTATTGGATGGCGAAGACAAAGGTGAAAATAATGATGAAATATTAAAGCGTTATCAAGATGTAAAAGAAGTTCAATTTTTGATAGTCCTGAATGAAGTAGTGGCATATAAAATTAAACAATAGAGGCATTATAATAATACATAAAAGAATCCCTACCCAAATAGCTCCAATATGATTTGAAAGCTTTTTGGAAAAGAGTTTTCCGAACCAAGCGAGAAATCCGTTGTCTAATGGTACAG
>JASFYV010000152.1:0-7228 GCA_045046925.1 Candidatus Marithrix sp.
ATATAGTAAACATAAATATTTTATATAATATATTAATATTAGCCTTGACCATATTATAGTCAATTTGCTAAAGTATTTAATATCAAATTTTAAACAGAATTATTATAAATTGGCTTCCAATATTTTTAGGATGTATATTCTTAAAACTATTATATAGCTTAAATTTATGCCACCATATAATATGTCAAAACGTATTCTTTACCAAACAGATCATGAATTACTGGCTCTTGAAGTTAAAACTGTAATTCAACAAGTTCAAATAAAAAACGAAACTGAGTTTAATAATTATTTAAGTAATGATTCAAAAACTCCAATCTATTGGTTGGTAGATACGGTTAAAGAAGAATATCAAATGACTGTATTGCCACATGTTTTAGGTAAAGATCGCAATGATTTAATTCGACATAAAAAAAAGCGATTATTTCAGGAAACCTCTTATAGTTATGCGGTTGTACAAGGTCGTGAACAACAAGGTAGAAAAGATGATCAGGTATTATTTACCGCACTTAGTGATCCTGAATTTTTGCAACCTTGGTTAAATTTAATTCTAGCCTATAAAGTGCCTTTAGTAGGTATTTATTCGGTTCCATTACTTAGCCAACAATTATTTAAACAGTTACCAACAACTGCGTATACCTTATTAATAACAGATACTCAGCCAACTTACACTCGTCCTGGAAGTATTAGGCAAAGTTTTTTTCGCAAACAAAAGTTACAATTTAGTCGTTTAATTCCATTGCATGCTTCGAAACCAGAAGAGCATGCTAATTACTTACTAAAGCAAATAACTACTACTCAACATTTTTTAGAAAATAACCGCTTATTGCCAGAAACTGAAACATTATCTATAATAATTTTAACAACTATAGATAAATGTAAAGCTTGCGAAATTGTTAATTCTAATACTGTTAATTTAAATATTAATTTGATAGATAGTACAACTTTAGCTAATAAATTTAATATCAATAATAGTGATTTATCTCTGCAAAATTTTATAGCGACCATATTTGCACGTGACTGGAAGGTTAAAAATCATTATGCTAAATTAGCTGATAGAACTTATTTAATACATCGTCGTAGCCGAGTGATTATGTATTTTATTGCAACACTAATTTTAGTAGGAACAATCATAACTGGTGGGCTTATTGTCCAAGATGCTATTAAAATAAAAGCTAAAGGTCAAAATTTTTTAACCAAAGCTAATAATTTACAGACAGAATTACAACAATTAAGAACTAAGGAATTGCCAAATTTACCATTTAGGAGTGAGTTAATCGTTAGTATTGTAGATGTTGGTTTACGTTTACAAGCTAAACATATTTCACCAAAATCTGCATGGGAAAAACTGAGCAATGTGTTAAACTCTCATAATAGGCTAATTTTAAATAAGTTAGAATGGGAAGTAGCTAATTCGCCCAATGAAGCTTTTAACTCTAATATTAAAGAATTTACCGAATCTGAATTCCAACTTAAAAAATATTTTATAGAAGGAATTCGTGTACATGGAGAAATAGCCGATTTTAACAGCTATAAGGATGTATTACATGTTTTTAAAAAGTTTGTGCAAGATTTAAAACAGTATTGGCAAGTTAAAGTTCTACAGCAACCTTATAACCCTAATAGCAAGTTACAAGGACGCTCTGCGGAAACTAAAGCCCCTTTTATAATAGAAATTCTTATTCCTCATAATTATCCTCATGAGTCAGATTGATTGGTCAGCTTTATTTACCGGATTAATTGCTTTAATTTTAAGCATTGTGATTAGTACTAGTATGGTTATTGGGAGTGAACAATATTACCAAACTAGTAAAAAATGGTATAAAAAGCAACAAATGAATTTTTTAGCATTAAATGAAGAACGGTTTCGTTTGCAAGATGCACTAAATGTATTTGATAACTTATACTATGATAGATTGCAGCAGTTTATTAATAGTGGTTTCTTTGTTCAAGAATCAGACTTAATAACAGACAAACGCTTAGAGATGTATGAAGAAATTGATAAGTTATTTAATGCTAAATTAGCTGATTTACTGTTTATAAATAAAAGTAATTATGAGGTACTGGAACAAAATTTGTACCCCATTCCTAAATTTTTAGCTACAGACCCTCAGTTCAAAACTTATCAAACTCAAATTCATTTTAAATTAGCATTATTACATGAAGGTGATATGTTAAAATTATTGCAAAGAATAGAGTTTCATAATCATAAATTCACTGGCTTATTAAATTTACAAAGTTGTCAGCTTACTAGTTCTAGTAAAAAAATTAATACAAATAATATCTCTACTCCATATCTTAACGCTGATTGTGTATGGGTTTGGTATTTATCCACAATATGAATATTTATCTAATTATCCTATTTTTATTATTTTCTCCATTGGTCACAGCTGATGGATTACAACGTTTATTTACTAGTGCTCAAGAACGTTTAGAGTTAGAAGTAAATCGGAATAAATCTAAAACTACTTCAAAAGTACATAAAACTCCTAGCTATATAACAATGAATGGTTTAATTATTCGTTCTAATCAAGTAACCACTGTATGGGTAAATAATAGTAATGAAATATATCAAGAAGGTTTTATAGTTAAGTTAAACGAAATAGACAAATTAATCACCCCAATTTTTTTATCAGATTCGGAACGAATAATTTCATTAAAACCCGGACAAACTGTCAATATCTTAAACGGAAAAATTACTGATAGTTTTAAGAAAATTCCTCAACTAAATTGATATTAATCTTTATCGAACCAATTTGATAAATCACCGTGTAAAAAGTCAGCGATTGGCATATATCTAGAACCAGAAAAAGAAAAGCTTAAACTAACCATAGCATTCATAATATTAATAGAAGCTGAACGTAGATAAATTTCATCATCGACTAGTTGTAAAATCTGAAATCGTTCTAATACCAGTTGCACTTCTTCAATGGAGGTTTTAGCTTGACTTGGAAAATCACATTGAGAATAAGTTAAGTACATATCTGGATCAAGAATTTGTTCTATACTATAAAGTTCATATTGATATGGATTATTTATTTGCCATAACATAACCTTATTACTCAAATAATGTATCATTAAATGAAATACTCCATATTTACTAATTAACTTTAATAATATATCTTTAATATCAACTAGACGACTTTTTAAACAATTATTCGGTTGACAAGATTTATTGCATATCTTAGTTTTACTTATTGATGCTGATGGTAAAGGCAAATGTCGAATATCAAAATCAGCTATAGTAAAACCCAAATGTTTATCGCCAATAATTGGATGAACAGCACTGATACAGGGAGAGCTAGTCATTTGACTTATATAGGCTGGCGATAAAGTAAAATTTTGACATAAATTTATAGAATAAGGTCGGATTGATAAATCTTGATTACGATAACTAGAATCAATCCCATTTTTAGTTATATTAGAACTCTTTTGTTTACCAAATTTATCAACCACATAAACTAAATGACAATTAGGTAACGAATAAAAATCTTGGTGTAACACTTTATCTAATTTATCCGAATCAGACCAAACTGTAACACATTTATCAGATAAACTTTGCATGGCTGGTTTAAATAATGCTGCCATAGCCTTACGTCGTTCTTCAATTAAGGTTGATTGCATCCACATTGTCTACTCCTAGTTCTTAATTCAACTAAAAAATAATATAAACTTAAATTACAATTATTTACATATTTATTACAAAATTAAAGTATTCTAAAATATCCTTAGGAATAAAGTCAATAATATGAACCTAGAATTTGCTACCGAAGAAATAGAAAATCAACCATTACATAAGTTTACTGAACAAGCTTATTTAGATTATGCCATGTATGTAATTTTAGACCGAGCTTTACCGCATATTGGAGATGGTCTAAAACCAGTGCAACGACGAATTATCTATTCAATGTTTGATTTAGGCTTAAAAGCTGGCAGTAAATATAAAAAATCTGCTCGTACTGTTGGCAATACTTTAGGTTGTTTTCACCCTCATGGAGATATGGCATGTTATGAAGCTATGGTATTAATGGCACAACCATTTTCTTACCGCTATCCGCTAATTGATGGACAAGGTAATTGGGGATCAATAGACGATCCAAAATCTTTTGCTGCTATGCGATATACCGAATCACGGCTCTCCTATTTTACTGAATTAATGCTAGATGAATTAGGACAAGGAACAGTAGATTGGCAACCAAACTTTGATGGTTCTTTGCAAGAGCCAGTTCTATTTCCAGCTAAATTACCAACTATTTTATTAAATGGAGCAAGTGGAATTGCAGTAGGAATGGCGACTGATATTCCGCCACATAATATAACTGAAGTTGCTCAAGCTTGTATTCATTTAGCTAAAAATCCTGATGCTAGTATTGCTGATTTACATAATTTTATACTCGCTCCAGATTACCCTACTGAAGCTGAGATAATCTCTCCTAAGGACGACCTATTAAAAATCTATACTAATGGTACTGGTTCGATTAGAATGCGAGCTTGTTATACTAGTGAAAATAGCGACATTATTATCACTGCTTTACCTCATCAAACTTCTGGTAGTAAAATTATTACTCAGATAGCTGCTCAAATGACAGCTAAAAAATTGCCAATGGTTGAGGATATACGGGATGAATCTGATCATGAAAATCCAGTACGATTAGTAATAATACCTCGTTCTAATCGGGCAGATATTGATGCTATTATGACCCATTTATTTGCTACTACTGATTTGGAACGTAGTTATCGGGTAAATTTGAATATGATTGGTCTTGATGGTCGACCACAGGTCAAAAATCTCAAACTTATTTTATCTGAATGGCTCAATTATCGATTGACTACAGTACGACGACGAATCCAACATAGATTTGATAAAATTGTCAAACGTTTACATATTTTAGAATGCCTATCAATTGTTTATTTGAATATAGATGCAGTTATTACCATAATCCGTGATAACGATAAACCTAGACCAATTTTAATGCAGAAATTTGGGTTTAGTGAAGAACAAGCAGATATGATTTTAGAACTAAAACTAAGACAATTAGCTAAATTAGAACAGGTTAAAATTCAACATGAACAAAAAAAATTAATTAAAGAACATGCTAGTTTAGATAAAATTTTACAATCTGATACAAAATTAAATAATTTGGTTATCAAAGAAATTCAAACTGATAGTGAACAATATAAAGATGAAAGACGTTCTCCAGTTATTAAACGTGAGCAATCCCAGGCGTTTGATACAAGTACTTTAATATCTTCCGAACCAACTACAGTGATATTATCAACTAATGGTTGGGTGCGAGCTGCTAAAGGCCATGATATTGACCCAAATAGTTTGAACTATCGAGCTGGAGATAAATTTGCGAGTTCTGCCTATGGCCGTAATAATCAAGAAGCGGTATTTTTAGATTCCAGTGGCAGAAGTTATTCAGCCTTAGTACATACTTTGCCATCTGCTCGTAGTTCAGGAGAACCATTAACTGGCCGTTTCACACCAGCCAATGGAGTTAGTTTTACCAATGTATTACTGGGCGAACCAAGTGATTCCTATTTATTTGCTTCAAGTGCTGGATATGGATTTATTGTAAAATTAGCAGATTTATATACCAAAAATAAAGCTGGCAAAGCTATCTTAACTTTACCAACCAATTCCAAAATTTTACCACCATTATTAATCACTAATTTAGACAGCCAATACTATATTGTCATAACTAGTGCCGGTTACTTATCTATTGTTTCAGTGGCAGAATTACCTCAATTATCCAAAGGCAAAGGAGTAAAACTACTTAATATTCCAGCTAAAAATAAAGAGGAAACAGTGATTATTTTAAACATATTAGAATTAACAAGCATAAATGCACTAACTTTGCATTCTGGAAAACGGCATTTAACTCTTAAAAACCGTGATATTGAGTCTTTCAAATGTGAAAGAAATCGGCGAGGCCAAAAATTACCAAGAGGATTTCAGAAAATAGATAGGATAGAAATAATACCCACAAATCTTGATATCTTAATTTAACTAGGTATTACGTAGTTTAGAAAATAATATATTGAATTAAATAATTGATGATAGCTATTTAGAGTTTTATACGCTTAGGTCGGATTCTAAAATTAAGTTAGAATATTCATAATTAATTTTACTCTGACCTTAAATTATTTTTTAACTACAATGATCCCAAGTATAACTCATACTAATAAATGTAGTAACTCCGAGAAGAAATTGAATAAATGCGAAGAGTAATTGGATATTTAATGATAAATCAGTATCAGAATAATTGTATTTCTCATTGTTAAGATTCTTAATTTTTCTATTTTTGGAATAAAATGTATATAATAGTGCCACTAAAAGAGAACAGCCAAGTAAAGGCAGTATAAATATTTTTAATAAGTGATATTGAGAACACCCAATATTTATCAGAAAATAACAAAAACCATATTTATCACTTCTAATGGCATCAGAACTTATTAGCAAAAATATTGTTGAGGTACCTAATATGGCTAACATATGCCCTATAAATCTAATTGCTTTAATTATGTTATTCATGATTAATGTTGCAAAAATTACGTTATAACCTAACACTATTCCTGAGCCACTAATTAAGTAGGCCGATTAAATTAGAATTATTTTAATTGTGAATTAGTAAATGAAGAATGGTTAATTACTAATGATTTTAATTTATTAGCTCTTGGAATTGTTCGCTAAACCTTTTTCACAATATATTTTCCACTTTTTCAATTTTATTTATTACTTGATATTAAAATCATCTGGGTGGTTTTCAATTATTGCCAACGCTTCGTTGTGTAGTGATCTTATTTCCTTGTCGTTTTACTAATTCAATTGAATGCGAATAACCTTTATTTTGAACGCTATCATATGAGAAAACCATTTGAATTATCATTTATTAATATTTTTGGTAGTCCTAAAATAGGTAGCGGTAAACCTATCAGATATCTAACAGGTCTTTTGAGGATATCACTACTTTGTTTAAGACTACCATACTTTTATATAAGTCCCATGATAATCTAGGAGTTAAATGCTCATTCATCAAATAATCTGTTACACTATACATGACTTATCTAATGTTTCGCCAAATTACTACCTGTTAAGTAAGAAGGATAATGATTAAAATAATGTAATTACCTACCATGTAAAAAAGTATGTACAAAAAAGTCAAAAAATAGTAAACTAAAGAGATGAAAGACTTACCAAACGACATAGACTCACTAAAAGCCATAA
>JASFYV010000153.1:0-7042 GCA_045046925.1 Candidatus Marithrix sp.
TTATAGAATTTACTCCGGATGAGGAAATTTTTGGAGAATATGATTTTAATTCTGAAAATAATGATTTAGGACATTTTTTACCAATTAAAATTTTAGGAGAATTTTATAAATACTCTAGTATTGTGCCAGCCTCACTATTACGCTCTATACATCAAGATAATAACTTGATTAATATAGCCAATAATACTCAAAGAAATATTATTGCTAGTCTATCTGCACAAATATTAAATAGTTATCAACCATCAAATATTGTTATTGAATTATGGCAACGAACTGAAGAATATCTTGGTAGAGCTGGAGCAGTTGTAGTATTTTTATTTACTATTATTGAGATTATATCAGCTATTGAAGGAACTGTAGTGGATTACGCAGAATTTAGAGCAATTTTAGAACGATGGTATTGGGGTTTAAGGAAGTGATAAATTCATAACAAAAATATGGTTGCCAAGCCTAATAATGTACTAAAACCAATAATATCAGTAATTGTGGTTAAGGTAACTCCTGAAGCTAAAGCAGGGTCGATAGATAAACGCCGTAAAATAAACGGTATAAATACTCCTGATACAGCAGCTAAAGATAAATTAATCAATAAAGCACAGCCAATAATTATCCCCAATTTAACATTACTAAACCATACCATCGCAATTATAGCCACTACAATAGCCCAGATCATTCCATTTAATATCCCAACGGCTAATTCTTTTTTCAATAACCATACTATATTGGTATTACTAATCTGATTTAATGCCATACCACGAATTACAATAGTTAAAGTTTGACTGCCAGCAATTCCGCCCATACTAGCTACTACCGGCATCAATATTGCCAATGCAACCATTTGTTCTAAAGTAGTTGCAAATAAACCAATTACATATGCCGCTAGAAATGCTGTAGCTAAATTTACTCCTAACCACAATGCTCTATCTCTAGTAGTGGCTAAGATTGGAGCAAACATATCATCATCCTCGTCTAAACCAGCTTGCCCCATTAAATGGTGATCTGCTTCCGAACGAATTACATCCACCACATCATCAATTGTGATACGCCCAATTAAATAACCTTGTTCATCAACTACTGGAACAGATAATAAATCTCTTTGTTCAAATAGAATAGCGACTTCATGAGCAGATAAATGAGCTAAAATTGGTTCTATTTCAGAAGACATTACTTGTGCAACTGTGAATTTAGGAGTATTAGTCAATATATCTAACAATGATAACATTCCACGATAACAATTATTACAATCAACTACCATTAAAACATCAGTTTTTTCTGGCAATTGTTTCAACCGACGTAAATAATGCGATACCATTTTTAAAGTCATTTCAGTACGAACAGTCAATACATCAGTATTCATTAAACCACCAGCTGAATCTTCCGGGTAAAATAGCACTTGTGTCAAACGTTGCCGATATCGCCAATTCATTGCTTGTAACACTTTTTCTACTATATCATCTGACAAATTTTGTAATATATCAACAGCATCGTCAATTGCCATATTTTCTACAGCAGCAGTAATTTTTGCAATTGGCATATTGAGCATTAACTCAATTCGCACATTTTCACTTATATGAGGTAGAATATTCCTTGGCTTAATGCTTTTTAATTGCCATAATTCAACTCTTTGTTTGGTCGGCAAAGACTCTAAAACATCGGCAATTTCAGATGGATGCAGTCCATTAATAATATTATTTATTTCAGCTTTAATCCCGTTATTCAGGGCTTCATGCAAGCTGTCCAGAGTGGACATAGTCATAGGCAGGAATTTAGAGGTTGATATTCTTCAATGATTCAGTAATTTTTATTGGAGAATCCATTGCCATAGTTTGGCTAGTGAGTTTAGTTAAATTTTTTATATTACTATTTTTTATAATTTGTTTAACTTCTAAAAAAGATTCTGGATTCACACTAAATGAGCGTAAACCTAAGCCTAACAACAATTTTACATACTCACTATTACTTGCCATCTCACCACACATGCTGATTGGTTTATTGGCCTTAGTAGCAGCATCAACGCTCATTTTAATCAGACGTAGAACTGCTGGATGTAAAGGATCGTATAAATAATTGACTGCTTCATCACTTCTATCTATTGCTAGAGTATATTGAATTAAATCGTTAGTACCAACTGATAAAAAATCAACTTGAGGAGCTATTAAATCAGTACAAATTGCCATAGCAGGAACTTCTAGCATAACTCCAAATGGCATTTTAGGATTAAAATCTAATGATTTTTTTTGTAATTCCTCTCTTATTTCTTTAATTATACTAAATATTTGGGTTAGTTCTTGGAATCCAGTCACCATAGGAATCATCATCCGCACTTGACCAAGTGCAGAAGCTCGGATAATCGCTCGTAACTGTGGTTTAAATAGTTTGGAATTATTTAAGCATAACCGGATAGCTCGTAAACCAAGAGCTGAATTACAGGTTGTTGAATGACTACCTAATATTTGTTTATCAGCCCCTAGATCAAGAGTGCGAATTGTTATCGGCCCACCTTGCATAGCATTTATAACTTTAAGATATGCATCAAAATGTTCTTCTTCTTCTGGTGGAGTATGTCGGTTCATAAATAAAAACTCAGTACGATATAAACCAACTCCTTTACCACCAACTCTTTTTACCGCTTCCATATCTTCTGGAAACTCAATATTAGCATGTAAAGTAATTGGAACTCCATCTTGAGTCACAGTTGGAGAAGATTTTATCTTGCTTAAAACAGCACGGAAGTGTTTTTGTTCATTTTGACGGGTTTGGTAATGACGTAAACAATGCTCATCTGGTGATATAAATATTACTCCATGTTCACCATCAATGATTAAAGTATCATCAGATTTTATATAAGGGCGGGCTGTTCGTAAACCGACTATTGCCGGAATTCCTAAACTACGAGCCAGAATAGCTGTATGTGAAGTAGTTCCTCCAAATTCAGTAGCAAATGCTAAAATACCTTGATGCTGCATTAATACGGTGTCAGCGGGGCTTAAATCATCAGCCAAAATAATTGTATTTGCCAAACAGGTTAATGTTGTTTCAAATGATATATCTGTATGGCCATGTAAAATTCTTTGAATACGAATAACTACTTGTTCAATATCATTTTTACGAGAACTTAAATATGGGTCATCCATATTATCAAAAATCTGAATAATTTCATCACTTTGCATTTGCAAAGCCCATTCAGCGTTACAATTATGTTCGTAAATTATGTCAATTGGAGCTTTAGCTAATAGACTGTCTTCAAGCATTAATAAGTGGGAATCAATAAATGCAGTTACATCAACAGTTGAGTTGGTAGGAATTTGCTCTTTTATAAGTTCTAATTGTTGATGAGCTAAGTCAATAGCATTTTGAAAACGGCTAACTTCTGCTTCAATTTCAGTTACAGATTCTTTGTTAATTTCTAAAACATCTCGACGAATAACCTGAACTTTACCAATAGCAATGCCTTTTGATACCCCAATGCCATGTAAAGTTAGACTCACTCTTCTTCTCCAAAACCGTCTTTAATAAGATCGCCTATCTGTAACATAGCTGTTTCTTCATCAATGCCATCAACTGATAATTCTATTTCACAACCTTTAGCTGCTGCTAATAACATTACTCCCATAATACTTTTGCCATTAACTTCTCGTTGTTTACGTTTTAATTTAATTGAACTATCAAACTGTGAAACTAATCTAACCAATTTGGTTGCTGCTCTTGCATGTAAACCTAATTTATTAACAATAGTAATGGTTTGTTTTAACATGATTACATATAATTTTATTCTTCTATTACCGAATTAACATCTAATATTCCTTGACATCCACCAGATATGGCGATACTCACCATTGTATCTAAGTCGGCTGTTGAATAGTTCATAATTCTAACTAACATAGGAAAGTTTAATCCTGCTACCACTCGTACTCTACAATCAGGAATCAATTTACTGGCAATATTACAAGGAGTAGCAGCAAACAAATCGGTAAGCACCAATACTCCATGTTCTTTATTTAGAGTGTTACATATATTCTTTGCATGATAACAAAATTCAAAGAATTCATTTTCATGACGAATAGGTAATATTTTAACAGGCAACGGCAAAGTACCCAACATTTTTTCTAAACTCTCTAGCAGGGCAGAGCCTATGTCATCATGGGTAATTAGTAAGATACCTACACTCATCTTATTCTGTTGCTAAATTTATTGATACTGAGAAAGTAATACACAGTGATAGCAATTAGAACTATTAATATCTGTAATGTTCTGGTTTATAAGGACCTTCTACAGGTATGTTTAAATAATTAGCTTGAGCTGATGTTAATTCAGTTAGGTTAGCTCCTAAACGTTGTAAGTGCATTCTTGCAACTTTTTCATCTAAATATTTAGGTAATACATATACTTTTTTATCATAACTTTCATAATTTTGCCATAATTCAATTTGGGCTAATACTTGATTGGCAAAAGAGTTAGACATTACAAAACTTGGATGACCAGTAGCACAACCTAAGTTAACTAAACGACCTTCTGCTAATAAAATTAATCGTTTACCATCAGGAAAAATTATATGATCAACTTGTGGTTTAATGTTTTCCCATTTATATTGACGAATTTCAGCAACTTCAATTTCTGAATCAAAATGACCAATGTTACATACTATAACTTGGTTTTTCATTTGTTGCATATGTTCATGGGTTACCACACCAACATTACCTGTAGTAGTCACAAAAATATCAGCCAATGGAGCAGCTTGTTCCATTGTTACCACTCGATAACCTTCCATAGTTGCTTGTAACGCACAGATCGGGTCTATCTCTGTTACCCATACAGTTGCTCCTAAACCTTTAAATGCTTGAGCACAACCTTTACCAACATCACCATAGCCTAAAACTACACAAATCTTACCAGCAATCATCACGTCTGTGGCACGTTTGATACCGTCCATCAAAGATTCACGACAACCGTATAAATTATCAAATTTTGATTTGGTAACTGAATCATTAACATTGATAGCAGGAACTTGTAAAGAACCATCTTTCATCATTTCATATAAACGATGTACACCAGTAGTAGTTTCCTCAGAGATACCTTTTATATCTTTAAGTAAATCAGAATATTTCTCATGCATGATCTGAGTTAAATCTCCACCATCATCCAAGATCATATTAGGCCGCCAACCATCAGGACCAAAAATAGTTTGTTCTATACACCACCAAAATTCTTCTTCTGATTCTTCTTTCCAAGCGAATACTGGAATTTTTTGATCAGCAATAGCGGCGGCAGCATGATCTTGAGTAGAGAAAATATTACATGAAGACCAACGTACTTCTGCCCCTAAAGCTATTAAAGTTTCAATTAAGACTGCTGTTTGTATTGTCATATGCAAACAGCCGGCAATACGAGTCCCTTTTAATGGCTTTTCATCTCCATATTCTGTTCGTAATTGTATTAAACCGGGCATTTCTGTTTCTGCAATCGCAATTTCTTTATGACCCCATTCAGCTAATTTCATATCAGCAACTTTATAATCTGGGGTTAAATTAACGATTGGTGGTTGGGTACTCATTTTTACTCCTGTTAGATTGCTAAATTATCAAATGCACAAACTTAATATGATAAGTCGTAGGGAATTTAAATAATCCCTACAATTATAAATTTATATAAATCTGGATTTCTATTGAATTATATCAGAGATATATAATATTATATAGTATATGTTTAAATACCAGCGGCTTCTTTGAGTAAAGTGGCCTTGTCAGTATTTTCCCAGGTAAACTGAGTTTCCTCACGACCAAAATGGCCATAACTGGCGGTATCAGCATAAATTGGTCGTAATAAATCCAACATTGCTACCAATCCACGAGGTCGTAAATCAAAATGTTCCCGTATTAATTGGGTTAAACGTGATTCAGACACTTTACCAGTCCCAAAGGTTTCTACCCGAATGGAAGTTGGTTCTGCTACTCCAATTGCATAAGATACTTGAATTTCACATCTTTCTGCCAAACCAGCAGCCACAATATTTTTAGCTACATAACGAGTTGCATAAGCAGCAGAACGATCAACTTTGGAAGGGTCTTTACCAGAAAATGCTCCTCCACCATGCCGTGCCATACCACCATATGTATCTACAATTATTTTACGACCAGTTAAACCACAATCTCCTACTGGGCCACCGATTACAAACCGACCTGTTGGATTAATATGAATTTGAGTATTATTATCTATCCATTCTGCTGGTAAAACTGGTTTAATAATTTCTTCCATTACTGCTTCACGAATAGTTTTATTGTCGACTTCTGGATTGTGTTGAGTCGATAAAACTACTGCATCAATTCCAACTGGTTTACTACCTTCATAACGAAAGGTTACTTGGCTTTTAGCATCTGGACGTAACCAAGGTAAAGTACCATTTTTGCGTACTTCAGCTTGACGTTTTACTAAACGATGGGAATAAGTTATTGGGGCTGGCATTAAAACATCGGTTTCATTAGTTGCATACCCAAACATTAGACCCTGATCCCCAGCTCCTTGCTCATGTGATTCAGTTTCATCCACACCCATAGCAATGTCTGTTGATTGTTTACCAAGTGCTGATAAAACTGCACATGATTCCCAGTCAAATCCCATCTCTGAACTATTATAACCAATTTTTTTTACTGTTTCTCGTACGACATGCTCTACGTCAATATTAGCGTTGGTAGTTATTTCACCAGCTACTATTACCATGCCAGTTTTAATCATAGTTTCACAAGCAACTCGTGATTTAATATCTTGAGTTAATAAAGCATCTAAAATTGCATCAGAAATTTGATCAGCGACTTTATCAGGATGGCCTTCAGAAACAGATTCAGAAGTAAAAAGTAACTTTTCAGACATAAATATCCTCTTTTATAATGGTGTGTTTTAAGCCAATATCTTCGCTAAAATACTCATAAAATATATTGAAATAAAAAAGTGAAGAAAGCATTTAATTCAAGTAAATAGAATGATTAATTCTTCCTCGTGAAGAAACGTTGTAAATAGTATGTTCAATAGGGTCAGCATTTAGTTCAGA
>JASFYV010000154.1:0-6705 GCA_045046925.1 Candidatus Marithrix sp.
GAAATATTTTGATTCGATTTTTAACCAAGGTGATAGAAGTTTTATCACCCCAGGGAGCTTACCCCTTAAACATAACCAAAGCCGAATTTTGTAGTTTTGGCGTTTTTCAGTAAGAGTTGAATTCCAAATGCCCTTTACTTAATAACATATTTTTTAATGTTCATATCATCAATTTTTTTTAAAAGCATCCAATTCATAAACGATAAAGTTAGATTGTTATTGTTGTGTATCATATTATTACCCAATTTTGTCAATGCCGCTGATGTAACTCTAAATTTTAGAGATATGGATATTAAAGCTTTCATTGACATAATCTCGAAGGAAACTGGTAAAACATTTGTGGTAGACCCTAGAGTAAAGGGCAAAATAACTGTAATGTCAAGTAAACCGATGGATAACAAACAAATTTACGATGTATTTTTATCTATATTAAGCGTTCATGGTTTTACTGCAATTCCCAGCGGTTCTATAATTAAAGTCATTCCTGATAACCTTGCCAAATCCCAAAATAGTCCTGTATTACCAATTGATAAAATTCCAGTTGTTGGTAATAGTTTAATAACTCAAATAGTTGAAATAAAACATATTTCTGCGGCTCAATTAATTCCATTATTGCGGCCTTTAATTCGGCAACAAGGTCATTTAGTAGCTTATCCAGCTAACAATACTTTAGTTATCTATGACAATGCTAATAACGTTAATCGGCTGTTAAAAATTATTCGTCGGATTGACCAACCAAGTGATGAAGGTATTGAAGTATTAGTGTTAGAACATGCAACAGCAATAGAAGTAGCTAGAATTATTAGTAACTTAGAACGACAACAAAACACCAAGAGCCAAACCACTAATATAATAGCCGATAATAGAACTAATAGTATATTGATTAGTGGAGATAAATCTGCGAGATTACGCTTGCGTACTTTGATAACTCACCTTGATACTCCAGTTCAAAATGAAGGCAATACTCAAGTTATTTATTTGCGTTATGCCCAAGCTAAAGATTTAGTTGGAATTTTGAAAGGAGTAAGTTCTAGCATGGATGAGATTGATAAAGATAAATCAACTACTGAACAAAGTCAGACTAATATTCAAGCTGATGAAAATACTAATAGTCTAATTATTACTACAACTCCTAAAATATTACAAAATATTAAAACAGTCATACGAAAACTTGATATACGTCGAGCCCAGGTTTTAGTAGAAGCTATAATTGCTGAAGTTTCTAGTGATATGGTGCGTGAATTAGGAGTTCAATGGTGGTTGTATGGTGATAAAGGTACTCGTCCAATTGGTACAACAAACTTTGATAATGTTGGTGGTAAAATAGCCGATTTTGCTTCCGCAACATCTCAAGGCAGCCGTAATATACCAAATATTGGAATTGGTTCTTCTTTAGGGGTTGGTAAATTTGCTGATTCAGGCTTACTAACTTTTGGTTTTTTATTACAAGCTCTTGATTCTGATAGTGATAGTAATGTGCTATCAACTCCATCTTTGTTAACTCTTGATAATCAAGAAGCTGAAATTGTAGTAGGACAGAATGTACCATTTGTAACTGGTCAATATAGCAATACTGGTGCAACTAATAATATTGGTAATCCATTTCAGACCATACAACGGGAAGATGTTGGTATCAAACTTAAGGTTAGACCACAAATAAATGAAGGTAATTCTATTAAATTAGATATTGAACAAGAGGTATCTAGCATCAGTACTTCTAGTAGCGCTTCAGATATTGTGACTAATAAACGCAACATAAAAACTACTGTAATTGTTGAGGATGGCAATATGATAGTGCTTGGTGGTTTGATAGATGAAACATTGCAAAAAACTACTAAGAAAGTTCCATGGCTTAGTGATATGCCATTGATTGGTTGGTTATTTCGTTCCGAAAGTGTTAAAAAAGTTAAACGTAATTTGATGGTATTTTTACGGCCAGTAATCATACGTGATGCAGCTAGCGAAAACTCTATCAGTACTGGTAAATACAATTACATGCGAATTAAACAGTTAGAACAGAAACTTAAACAATCAACTCTGACTAATATGGAAGAAGTGCCAATTTTACCAGATTTAGATGATTTTTTAAGGATATTACCTGGAGATGTTGATCCTTTAAAAATCGAACCACAGCTTTATAAATAATGGCATGTGAAGTTTTATCAGCTTATCATTCTACATTAGCTGGGTAGACAGTCTACTCCTACGAAATCACGTATGCTTAAAACAGCAAAATTAAGATTACACCAAATAGCCAAATGAATAGCAACCTTTGGATATACCCAAGAACCGCCATAACGCCCTACTTTAGATTCAATAATTTTAAAGGTCGGAATTCTTTTAAACTTAAGGCATTTAAAAAATCAGTAGTAGACTTATTTTCTATATAATGTTTAAAATTTTGTAACTACCTACCATGCGACTAATGAAATATATAAACCACCCCTTTCATCCCTTCATTATTTAAGGAGGGGATTAGGGGAGGTTGTATTTAATTAAATCGGGAAATGCTATATATTTTCTTAACTTAAATAGAATGGTAGGTAGTTACAAAATATTTACCATTAGCCTTAGTTAAACTAAGCCTCCAATACAGACTCGTCTTTAAAACGGTACATGAGACTTTCACCTCATACCGCTCATCTCTATCATAGTGCTATTTTTCTCTAGCGTTACAATACTTTTAATCACTCAATGATTTATGTAACTTCGATTATTGCGAGTTTTTATATCATGGCAGTGACGATGTAACATTGTAATTTTCTCGAATTCTTACTATTGGATTGTTTTATAATAAGTTTTTAGGAAAAAGTGTCGCACTACATAATGGTATTAATTCCTCCAGAGCAAAGTATTAGCCGTTTAGTACAATGTTTAAAAGGGAAATTATTTTATCAAATTTTCCACAATTAAAAAAAGTATATTGGGGAAGATGTTTATTAAAGTTGTTAAGTATGACAAAATTATAGCATTTCCAGTTACCTTCCCTATCCCCGTTAAGATGGGAACAAAGGGTGATTGGTATTTTACTAAATCAAGAAATGCTATATATTATATGCGTAAATTTTATGCTAATATGTTACTGTATCTAAAATTATAAAATTTTTTATTAAAAAGGATTTTTAATATGGAGACACAGATATTTGGTCATTTTATAGAAGAATCATCAGAAAATATGGAATATTTAAAAATCGGTCTATTGCCAAATTGCTTATCTATTAAACAAAGTTGGCGAGCTAATGGCTTATCTGCTGAATTTATAGCTGATTATGTCCAAACTTTTTTTGTGGGATTACCAAAAAATACCGATGCTCCAATTCCAATCCAAAGTAAACATGCTGTTAAATATATTGCCAATGAATTATTAGAAAATGCAATGAAATTTAATGATAGCACATCACGACGCTTTATTGAGATCGCATTCAAATTATATAACAATAAACTAATATTTCACGTTACTCACGATATAAATTCTAAAAACGTTGAAAAACTTAAAAATTTCTTTCAACAAATTATAAGTGAAAATCCACAAGATTTATATTTTGACCGTATGGAAGCGAATGCTATTAATGATGAAAAAGGTTCTGGTTTAGGTCTTCTTAGCATGGTATGTGATTATTCGGCGGAATTAGGTTGGAAACTTGAAATCTCTAAACATGATGCACCTATTACTCTAACAACAATGGTATCTTTAAATATTTAAAATTTGGAAAAAAATGGAAATTAAAACTGATGATTATAGTGTAAAATATGATAGTGAATCTGATATGGTTATATGCAAAGGTTCTTTATTATTAAATAGTTCGATAGAATATGCCCCTATTTTAGATTTATTTAATACTGCAGCAGAAAAACAAGTTAAACCATTAACTTTGGATGTAAGAGAATTAGAATTTTTAAATAGTTCTGGAATCAATACTTTCACTAAATTTATAGTTAATGTTCGTAAAAAAAAGGTGTTACAGCTAATAGCCGTTGGGTATGGTGAAATACCATGGCAGGTAAGGTTTTTAAAAAATTTACAACGTCTAATGCCAGCCTTAGTATTAAAATTAGAATAACTTATATATTTGATATTATTAATTTAAAAATATTAGTTTATTTATCAGAAAACTTTTGTTGAAAGTTTGGTTTGTTAGTAACATCCATAACCTAATAATCGTTGCGAAAAACTATTTAAATATCGATTTTAAAAAATTAGCTACTAACAAACCATTAATATATAAACTAATACCTTCATCACAGATAAAAATATGTAAATAAAAAAGTATTAATAATCATAGTTCTTATCCTTTTATATGTGTAATCTTATTCAAAAAGGAAACAAATGAAATACCTAATAATACTAATATCAATCATAACCATATCCACCAATGCAGAAATAATTACTGATGGAACATTGGGTCAACAAGTTAATTTACCAGGCTCAAATTTCCAAATTACCTCAGATTTAGGTCAACAACTTGGTGGCAATCTTTTCCATAGCTTTCAAGATTTTAATTTAAATAGCTCAGAAACTGCCACCTTCTCTGGATCAAATTCAATTCAAAATATTATCAGCCGAGTAACTGGTGGTAATCCGTCTAATATCGATGGTTTAATAAACTCCACAATTCCCAATGCTGATTTCTATTTCCTCAATCCATATGGAATCATATTTGGACCAAATGCTAAATTAGACATCCAAGGAAGTTTCCATGCTAGTACGGCAGACTATTTACGATTAGGAGAAAATGGACAATTTAATGCTCACAATCCAAGTAATAGTATTTTAACAGTTGCACCAGTTGAAGCATTTGGTTTTTTAGGAAATTCAGTTGCTCCTATATCAATTCAAGGTAAAGGCAATATAAATCAAATAGATCAGGCTGGATTGATTGTACCAGCAGGAAAAACATTGTCCTTGATAGGTGGCAACATAAAAATTAGTAATGGTTCTTTTATTGATAGTATTGAAGTTGATGAATCTGAACGTGGTTTTGCTTCTGAATATGGTCAGGCAATTAATTTACCAGACGTAGCAGCTCCATCAGGTAGGATCAATTTAGTTACAGTTGCATCACAAGGTGAAGTTAAATTAGGCATAGATTTTATAGATGTTTCCTCATTCACTAAATTAGCCGATTTATCTATTACAAATAACTCTATGGCACAAACAAGTGGTAAAGCTGGCGGCTCTATTTTTATTCGTAGTCAACAGTTCAATTTATATGATAGCATCGTAGAAGGCAATACCCTTGGAGTTAAAAATGGCGGTATTATAAATATTCAAGTAGAACATTTAATTGCAGAAGAATCAGCAGAAATTTCAGCTCAAACTATGGCATCAGGAAAAAGTGGTTCTATTGATATTACCGCAGATAAAATGGAGCTTTATGAAGGTGCAATTGTAACTACAGAAGCAACTGGAGTTGGAGAAGGGGGCAATATTTTTATTAAAGTTGCTGAAACATTGGGAGTTTATGGCCAAAGTTCTACTGGTTTTGCAAGTAATATTACTGCTAGTTCTGCCAGTATAGGGTTAAATACTGGTGATGCTGGATATATTAATATTCAAGCAGGAAATCTTATTTTGACAGATGGAGGAGCTATTAATAATGTAACTTTTGGTGATGGGAAAGGTGGAGATATTATTCTCAATATTACTGATACTTTAATGCTTTCAGATGGTTTTGATGTACCGAGGCCAGGATTTGCTGAAATGGGTATGCCTGAGCTTGAATTGCTTCCTAGTTTTATTATGGCTGGAACAGTTGATGGTAATGGTGATGGTGGAAATGTTTATATAACTGCTCGTAATATAATACTTAATAACGGTGGACAAATAGCAGCTGATACTTATACTCATGGAAATGCAGGCTCTTTAGATATTAAGGTGATGGAAAATTTAATAATTAAAGGATATTATTCTGGTAGAATGGTATTTAATAGTGGAATTAGCAGCTCTACAGCTCCAATGGATGATGCTGGCAATGCAGGTAGTATTTCAATCCAAGCAAATAAAATATATATAAACAATAATGGAGAGATAACCACTATTGCTGATAATGCTATTGGAGGCAACATAAATATTAAAACTTCAAAATTATTATATTTTAATGAAGGCATGATTACTACTAGCGTACATGGTGGTAAAGGTGATGGAGGCAATATTGCGATTGAAAATCCTATTTTTATTGTTATGAATAACAGCAAGATCATTGCTCAAGCAGATGAAGGACATGGTGGCAATATTAATATTAAATCTAAACAGTTTATTTCATCACCGAACAGCTTAATCAATGCTTCTTCTGAACTTGGTTTGGATGGTAAAATTCAAATTGATTCTCTTAATATTAATATGGAAGGATTTTTAGTTATATTATCAGATGATGTTGTAGAAGCTAGTGATTTAATGAAACAACCTTGTAGTATGCGAGGAAGTAGTTTTGTGGTTCAAAAAATAAATGGTAGCTCACAAACTCCTTATGACTATCAAGCTGCACGTTATTTGCCTAAAACTGATAGTAAAATTATGAAAGTTTCTAAGAGTTCAAGTGAGAAATTAGCATTCTCAACTTGTAAACATTTTTGAACAATATTTAACGGATTAAATGATGGATAGAATTTTAGGCAGTGGGCTTCGACAGTTAAATCCTAGATAAAATGTCAGATTATTCCAAAGAAATTAGACTAAAAATTAAGCGAAACGTTGGGTTAAAATAT
>JASFYV010000155.1:0-18470 GCA_045046925.1 Candidatus Marithrix sp.
TACATTTCTTATACTAAAAACATGGCATTATAACAAATTTATAACTTATTGATAAATATTTAAAATAGTTGGCATGGGTATGGTAGGTAGTTACCTTTTATTAATTATAATGCTGGGTTTATTACTACTTAATCCAGCTTACATTTTAAACTTCTAAATTTTCCAACAACCCCTCAAACAAAACCAAATAACTCCCAAGACTACTATACATTTTATCAGTCTAAATTATCATCATAAGTCGTCAAATTTCGACTTTGTAGCATATCCGCAAAACACCTTCTTCATCCTCGATCCAACTCTGCTTAACAGCCTGTTTAAAACAATTTTTAGGGGATTTCCAAACTAACTCATACCTCATAAAGGGTTTAATTAATTTTATCATAACCATTAGGTTCAACTGCTGGAACAACTTTCAACGCCTTATCAAAATCTTCTTTATTACCTTTCATAGCTTCTTTTTCCAAATAATTTTGAGTTGACAAAACTGACATTTTTTCTGCTGCTGTAACCAAAAATTGATTAATTGATACTCCTTCTAATTTTGCCAACTGTTCTATTCCATTATAAAGAGATTTTGGCAATTTAACTGTAAGAGAATTATTCATAATTTTTCCTCAAAAATGTGAGTGGTGTTATTGCTTCTAATCCAAATTTCTCAATTCCTTTAAAATCACGTAAATTATAAGTAATAATATACTTGCTTTCCGATGCTACAGCAAGTTCCAATACCATATCGTCTTTAGGGTTCTTTAACCAAGGTCTCCAAAGAAAAAATATATCTTGTCTATATGAAATACTACAAAAATACCGTAAAAAGTTTAATATCTCTTCTGATGTACTAGCCCCAGTTAAGTGTTCTTGTCTGGTTAAAACATCTTGATATTCATAATATAGTGAAACAGAAAGTGCTGGTTGAAATTGTATAATATGGTAATTGTGATATAAGTGCATATGATGCACCTCTATTAGATTTTAAAGCTGATACTAAGTTGGTATCAATGACTATTTTCATAATAATTTTATATGTATAGCCAATATTTTTTCAATAATGGATTCGGGTAGATTTATGCTTAGTAAAATATGTAATCAGAAAGGATGTAGCCGGGCTTCCCAAAAAGTTCCACCCAGCCAAAATATATAAAACTACTTCCCAGCAATCTCTTCCAGCTTAGTAGCTCGAATCATTTGCCCTTTTAACGCAGCTTCCTCAGCGGTCTGACCATAGGCAATGCTCATCAAAGTGCTATAATAAACTGATGGCATATTAAACTTAGTACCATATTTAGCATTGATTTGCTCTTGATAAACCTCGGTATTCATCTGGCAAACTGGGCAAGGAGTTACTATCATATCCGCACCACTATCATGGGCTGATTCCAAAATATCCTTTACCAAAGCTTGACTTTTTTCTGGTTCTGAGAACATTAAAGCTCCACCACAGCAGGACACTTTCTTATCATAGTCAGGAATCGAATCAGCTCCCATAGCTTCAATCATTTTATCCAAATACACTGGATTCTCAAACGATTCACCATCAATACCAAACGGACGGTTAGTTTGACAGCCAACATAGCCTGCTATTTTAATACCTTCCAATGGTTTTTTGACATGGCTTTTCATCTCTTTAAAACCAACATCTTCTATCAGAACTTCAACCATATGGCGAACTTTTTTCTGTCCATTGAACATTAAACCTGCTTCTTTCAAAGCTTCATTAGTTTCAGCAAACAGTTCTTTGTTATCATTCAAACGATCATTAGTTTCCCGAGTAGCTAACCAACAAGCTGCACAGGTAGCAACTACATCTTGATTTGGATGATGTTTTTCCGACAGAGCTATATTACGAGCTGACAAAGCCAATCGAGGTAATTCACCACCACCAGCATAACCGATAGAAGCAGAACAGCAGTTCCAGTCTGGAATTTCATTTAATTGAATACCCAATACTTTACAAATAGCTTGGGTAGAACGCAATTGATTGGAAGAGGAAGCTCCTTTTTGCGAGGAACAACCTGGGTAAAAAGAATATTCTTTAGCCATAAAATTTCTCCTTAAACTTTAACCTGTTTAGCTGCTTCAATTTCACTGGCTTTTTTTAACATAGCCTGAAATCCTTTAGTATCCTTACAACCATGTCCACCCAAAATTTCCATCGGGTCCATGCGTTTAGTTTTCCACATTCCTAAACCAATTTTTTGCATTTTCAGAGAGGTTTTCACTCCTTCCACAAAACCATTCATAAAATACAAACTCAAACCTAACTTAAGCTCATTAACTCGGCCTTTTTTATATAGATTATCCCAAAATAATTGGGCAAATTTTTGCGTCTGTTGATTTTTTGGTACTAAACCTAGTTTACTAGCATAGTGAGCTAAACCGTGCATTATATGAGTAATTGGCAATTCTCGTGGACAACGAGAGATACAGTTATAACAAGAGGTACACATCCACATAGATTCAGAACTTAAAACTTCTTCCCGTTTACCAGCCCGAATCATCATGAAAATTTCTTGAGGCGGATGTTCCCAATGTGGACCAAGCGGACAAGAACCAGAGCAGACACCGCATTGCATACAGAGTTTTACCCATTCTCCTTCTTCTACATTCGCTTCAACTTCTCGTAAAAAATCATTGCGATATTTCATATGTTTTTTAATTCTTAATTCTTAATGCTTAATTCTTAATTAAAATCAAAGGCTTTAGAACTTTAATCTGTTGATTGTTAGGTTTTAATTAAGCATTAAGCATTCATAATTAAGAATTGCCTTTAAGTTAGAATTTAAATGGATTCATACCAATTTTTTCAATAGTTGCTGCCATATCATTGATTATCTTTGGTACTTTATGAATGTCGGTGATTGAGATTTCGTAAGTTTGAACTCGTTCTTTCTCCAGATTAAGTTGTTCCAGAGTATCACCGATTTTGGACATGCGGGAATGAGCCAATTCTGAACCTTTGACGAAGTGACATTGATAGTTTTCACCTTTCTGACAGCCCATCAAAATTATGCCATCATAACCACTATTCAACGCATCACTGATCCAAATTGTATTTACTGAACCCAGACAACGTACTGGCATGATTCTTACGAAAGCACTGTATTCCTGCCGAGTCATTCCGGCCATATCTAACGCTGGATAGGCATCATTTTCACAGGCTAACAATAAGATACGTGGTTTTTCATCGAATTCATCTGGCATATCAACTGATTTTAGAGCTTGACCAACTGTATCTACTGAATAGTTTTCAAAAGAAATAACCCGTACTGGACAAGCTCCCATACATGTACCACAACGACGGCAACGAGCTTCATTGAATAATGGATAGCGTTGTTCGTCTTCGTTGATAGCTCCAAATGGACATTCTACCGTACAGCGTTTACATTGGGTACAGCCTTCTTTACGGAAGCTAGGAAAGCTTAAATCTCCAGAACGTGGATGAGCAGCTCGACCGATAGCAGCATTTTCGATAGCTTGGATAGCTTTCAAGGCTGCACCGGTAGCATCTTCAGTAGCTTGAATCATATCCATTGGGCGACGAACTGGACCAGCAGAATAGATTCCGGTTCTTTGAGTTTCGTATGGGAAGCAGATGAAATGGGAATCAGTAAAGCCATTAATCAACTGAGGCATATCCCTGCCTTGACGATAATCCAAGTTGAGGACGGATTGTTCTTTGTTAGTAGCTGCTGCTTCGGCATTATCATCTTCGGAGGCACAGGTTTCTATATTAACCCCAGAATTAGAAACCATACCGGTGGCTAATACTACTAAATCAGCTTCTAGTTCTACTGCTTCATTTAGAATCAAATCTTGAAATTTAACTGTGACATTAGCACCTGGAACTACTTCACTTACTTGACCTTTAGTAAAAGTAATACCTTTGTCTTGACCGCTACGATAGAAGTCTTCTCCACCAGCTCCTGGCATCCGCAATTCGGTATATAACACCATTGCATCTACTTCTGGATTGTTGTCTTTGAAGTACATGGCTTGCTTAACACTAGTCAAACAGCAATGACCGGAACAGTAAGATAAATGACCTTCTTTCTCGCTACGTTGGCCTACACATTGGACAAAGACTACATTTTCTACTTCTTTGCCATCGGAAGGTCGTTTGATAGCTCCACCGTTAGCGGCTTTAGCCAATGCTTCCAAACCGAGTTGGTCAACTATATCTGGAGATTTACCATAAGCAAATTCTGGTAGTTGGCTAGCATTATAAGGAGTGAAACCAGTAGCTTGAATGATAGAACCAAAAATTCCCGATATGATATTACCATCAGCTTTGATGTCAGCGTTGAAACGGCCAGGAGCTCCACCAATGTTATCCATACTTGCATTTAAATGCACATTGATTTTAGAGTTGCTTTCAACTTGCTTGATTAACTCAATTACTTCTGGTTCTTTTGGGTCTACAAATGGAGATTTACCAGGGATGCTCTTGTATAGTTGAGCCGCTGTTCCACCTAAAGCACCTGATTTTTCTACGATAGTAGCTTCATAACCAGCTTTATTTACTTCAATTGCGGCTTTCAGACCAGTAAAACCACCACCAACTACTAATACATGTGGAGTTCTACCTTGTTCGCCACTGGAAGCTGGCACTGTCATAAATTTAACTTCGGCACAGGCCATACGAATATAATCATCGGCCATCTCTTGGGTGGTTTCTTGAGCATCATCACTGTCTGGACGTACCCAAATAACTCCTTCCCGCAGATTAGCTCGTGACATTGCTACATTGTCAAAATTGAATGCGTCAGTTTTGGCTCGCTTAGAACAGCCTGCAATCATGATATGGTCAACTTCTCCAGCATCAATGTCAGCCTGAATCATGCTAACGCCTTCAGAGTTGCAGAGGAAATCATGCTCTTTGACTACATTCATCTTACCATCACGAGTTGCGGTACTAGCTAATTGTTTTATATCTAATCTATCAGCAATACCACAACCTTTACAAATATAGGCTCCTAACTTTTTAGTTGCTGCCATGTTTAAGCCCCTCCTTCTGTAGTGGCAACTTTATTAACCACTTGAATTGCTCGTAATGCACTAGCAGTAGCACTTTGCACTGCACGATTTACATCTAACGCATCGGATGCACAACCAGCCGCAAACATACTGCCATTACTAGCGTCATTTTCAATAAAACCATGTTCATTAACGCTGACATTTATGCCTAATTTAGCAAAATCAACACTAGGTTGCATGCCGATAGCTAGCACCACTAATTCATGTGGATTGCTATAACGATTGTAACCTTCGGTATCAACGCCATTTAATACTGGATTGCCAGTTTCTTTGTCTTTGGTAATATTAGCAACTTTTGATTTAATGAAGCTTACTGTGCTATCGGCTTTAACTTTGGTGTATAAATCTTCAAAGCGGTCAATTGCTCTAATATCAATATAATAGATAGTTGATTTACCATCATCACCATGCTGTTCACGCACGTAAGTGGTTTGCTTTAAAGTGGCAGTACAGCAAATACGAGAACAATGCTTTAAATGATTTATATCTCTGGAACCAGCACATTGAATAAAGGCAATATCTTTAGCTTCTTTGTTGTCAGAAGGCCGTAAAATTTTGCCGCCAGTTGGTCCCATTGGATCCATCATCCGTTCAAATTCTACGCTGGTGATTACATTAGGATTACGATCATAAGCGTAAGGTTGAATTTTATTTGCATCATATGGCTGCCAACCAGTTGCCCAAATTATTGCTCCAACATTAAGAGTTAAATTTTCTTCTTGCATATCTAAATCAACGGCATCATATTTGCAAGATTCTTTAACTTTATTAGCATCATCAGTACCAATAAGAGCTGGGTCAATAACATAACGTTGTGGATAAGCCATGAAAAAAGGCAAATAAGCACCTTTACGTTTATTTAAACCGTAATTGTGTTCATTGGCAAATTCTGTTTCAGTAGCATCACTACATTCGCCACAGGCTGTACAATTATTGTTTATATAACGTGGGGCTGTTTTTATATTTACGCTATAATTACCAGTATCACCAGTGACTTCTGTTACTTCAGTCATTGTGATAACTCGAACTTTTTTGTTAGCTTTAATTCGGCGTAAATTAATTTCCATGCCACAAGTTGGATAACACATTTTAGGAAAGTATTTATACAACTTGGATACTCGTCCACCGAGTGATGGATTTTTTTCGATAAGTATTACATCTTTGCCACATTCTGCAGCTTCTAGTGCGGCACTCATACCGCTAATTCCCCCACCCACGACTAGTATAGTCTGGTTGGTTGCAATGATATCAGTCATGCGTTTCCTCCAAATTTGATTGGGAACTCTGAAAGATAGTATATTAGCATACTCTAGTTATAGCTTGGTATTATAATTTATAATTATTTAGTTATTAAAAAAAATAAATATATTTCTAAATGAATATGATTAATAGTACACTAAACCATTATACCAATACTTTAAAATTTTATGTTAATTTATCATCGATCTAAATATTTAATAAATTGATTTTTGATATTTTTTCACCCTTATCAACTCTTTTTGAGTTAGAATATTGATTACTTAAATTATTAATTAGTTATATGAAAATTAATTCCCAAATGACAGTGCTTATTGTTGAAGATAGTCCAACATTAGTAGTGGCATATCAAGAATATTTGCGTAATGAACCTTGTAAAGTTACCTATTTGGAAACTGGTCAAGAAGCTTTAAAACATATTAAAAAACATGTTCCTAATGCTATTTTACTTGATCTTGGTTTGCCTGATATGGATGGCATGGAAATTTTAAAATATATTAATAAACATCAATTACCTTGTTCAGTAGTAGTTGTAACTGCTCAAGGTTCAGTTAATATTGCTGTAGAAGCCATGCGTAATCAGGCATTTGATTTTGTTGAAAAACCTTTTGATGGCCAACGTATTATTGTAACATTAAATAATGCTTTAAAGAATCAACAATTAAAAAATAAACTTGAACTATATAAAAAAATTGATCGATTTGAATATTTTGATTTTATTGGGTCATCTCCACCAATGCAAGCCGTTTATCAAATGATTGATAATGCTGCTTCTAGTAAGGCTACAGTATTTGTTACTGGTGAGAGTGGAACTGGTAAAGAGCTTTGTGCTGAAGCTATTCATAAGCGTAGTCCACGTAATAATAAACCTTTTGTTGCTCTTAATTGTGCAGCAATTCCAAGAGATTTAATGGAAAGTCAGATTTTTGGACATGTTAAAGGAGCTTTTACTGGAGCGATTAATGACCAAGAAGGTGCTGCGGTACAAGCTGATGGAGGAACTTTATTTTTAGATGAAATAGGTGATATGAGCTTAGATTTACAAAGTAAATTATTAAGGTTCATTCAAACTAGTACTATTCAAAAAATTGGTGATAATAAATCTAGGAAAGTTGATGTGCGATTTATTTGTGCTACTAATCGTGATCCTTTATTAGAAGTTCAAGAAAAACGCTTCCGGGAAGATTTATATTATAGATTACATGTTATCCCTATTACACTGCCACCTTTACGAGAACGTGGTGATGATATTTTGCTAGTTGCTAGAGAATTTTTGGGCAAATATGCCAAAGAGGAAAATAAATTATTTAGTAATTTTACTGCAGAAACTGAGGCAATTTTACTCAATTATGATTGGCCAGGAAATATAAGACAATTACAAAATATAGTACGTAATGTTGTAGTGTTAAATAATGGTAAACATGTAATTCCAGAAATGTTACCAGAGCCATTGAATAAATTATCTAAAGAATATAAAATCTCAATCGGAACTGGAGATTCTAAATTAGTTAGTTCAGCCACCTCAACATTTTCCCGTCGTAAAAATATTCAGCCTTTGTGGCAAGTAGAAAAGGAGGCGATTCAACATGCAATTGCATTATGTGATGGAAGTGTCTCTAAAGCTGCTGGATTATTAGAAGTAAGTCCATCAACTTTATATCGTAAATGTCAGAGTTGGGAAAAAATTAAATAGTTTTATAAAGTATTTCCAATTTTAAAATCTGGCGAATTAAGGATTAATGTTTTAAAATAAACCTAGACTTATATTATATATTCCTAATTCGCTTCTTTTTATAAAATGGTTAGTTTATCTCTTGTTTTCCACATTTGTTCTGCTATTTCATAAGCTTGGTTAATTTCATTCGCTTTTCCTAATAATTGTACGGCAATAGCAAGTGTGCCAATTACTGCACCTTGAGCGTACTCATCCGTAATTTCATCCTTCCATAAAGCCATTAAACGTTCTGGTTGCATATTGTTATCTTTAATATGACGACGCTTAAACATTGGTGGCCAAATTTTTTCTGATAAATTACCATTATGCACACTTTGTACTAAACATTCCATATCTGGATTACGTTCAATTTCTCCTCCTTCACCTTTCATTACTGTCAAATGTGGTTGATTTAATAAAAAAGCTGCTTGCTGATGTACTGGGCTATAACCAGGATGGAAAATCCCTTGTAACATATAAGGAGCATTAAATGGATTTATCATCCTTGCTAGGGTATGTACTGGTGAACGTAAACCCATTAAAGACCGCAGTTCTATGATTTCATGTAATTTGGGAGATAAATATTGCAATGGTAAATAACTGAAATTAGTTGTTGCTAATTGTTCCGTACTTTCTTCTAAGGATTTAGCTGGTTTAATTCCTAAATAAGGTAGTATTTGTTCAGTATAAATTCTTTCATTAGTATGGCCTTTAGTTCCGTGCATAAACACTTTAATACCATTTTTCGCTAAAATTAAAGCCGCCAAAATAAACCATGGCAAATATCTTCTTTTACCAGCATAAGAAGACCAATCTAAATCAACTTTAGTAGTGGCTATGGAAAATTTAAAAGAATCACGTACTGCTTGAATAAAACCGGTTAGCTCTTCATGGGTTTCTTCTTTAACTCGCATCAACATCATAAAAGCACCCAATTGTTCTGGCTCTACTTCATTTGCCATAATAATTTGCATAGCAGCATAAGCTTCTTGCTGGGTCAAAGAACGGCTACCATTTTTACCCTTACCTAAAATTCGTACATATTTAGCAAAAGGATGTTCTTCATAAAATTTGGTTTGCATAATTTATAATACCAATAGTTCGAACAGTTTGGAATGAAAAATTAATATGATTTATAATATATAAGTTCTTAATTAAATTCAAAAATAAATTAGTTATATTGTTATAATATATTTAATTGGGACATGCTATAAGTTTTTCAAATTACCCAACAGGTGGATAAATATGAAATGCCAACATATAAATTATTATTCCAGTTACCGAGACATACAACCAAATAGGTAACGTCCACCGAACAATACGCTTATGAGCTTCAAACTTTTTCCTGAGACTAAAACTAATAGTTACTAAAATCAATGGTATAATAAAGGCAGCGAGTAGAACATGACTGATTAATATAGAGAAATAAATCGGTCTAATAATTCCTTCACCAGTAAATTTTACATTACCTACCAAACTGTGGTAAAACAGATATATTGCCATAAAAATTATCGAGATTAATAATGCCGTAAGCATAAGATTTCTATGAGCAGTTCGATTATGTTGACGGATTTGATAAAAACTAATTGTTATTAAACAAATAGCCGTTATATTAAGGATAGCTAGTACATGTGGCAGAATTTGAATCATATTAGAATATAATTAGTAATGAAAATATTGACCAAACCAAAATATATTTACTATAGTAGCTTGATTGCATTTGTTTTTTTGTTGCTAGGTTTAACTGTTCATACAATGATAGTTTTACCTCAGCAAAATAATGGAGAGAATCTCACTTCTCAAATCATACAAGGCAAATTGATCTGGGAAGAACATAATTGCATCGGTTGTCATACTTTATTGGGAGAAGGAGCTTATTTTGCCCCAGAATTAGGTAACGTTTATGAACGTAGAGGCGGCAATCATGGTGGTGGTATTTATTTTATAAAAGCCTGGCTAAAAGCAATGCCAACTAATATACCTGGTCGTAGGCAAATGCCACAGTTTAATCTGACTGAAGACGAACTTAATGCCTTAATTGCATTTTTAAAATGGACTTCTGAAATCAATAACTCCTCATGGCCACCGAGTAAAAAAGGTTAATCATGTTATTATATTCATCTCAAGCAGTCGCTAAACCTTACTTCATAGCAGCTATAGCATTATTCGCAGTACAAGTATTATTTGGGCTATTACTTGGAATGCAATATGTAATGGTAGATATCCAATTTATCACATTTGATGCAGCTCGCTTAGTCCATACTAATCTATTAATTATCTGGTTACTATTTGGTTTCATGGGAGCTACCTACTATATAATCCCCGAAGAATCTGAACAAGAATTATACAATCCAAAGTTAGCCATCCAATTGTTTTGGATATTTGTATCTCTTACTGTAATAATGGTTCTTGGTTATTCATTACTACCATATGCAACCTTCGCTAAAATCACTGGCAATCAATTTTTTCCAACAATGGGACGGGAATATTTAGAACAACCAACTATAATTAAGTTTGGTCTACTTATAGTTCTGTGTGGATTTTCTTACAATATAGCTATGACCGTATTACATGGCCGTAAAGGTATGATAAATTTACTATTATTAGCCGGAATAGTTGGAACAACAGTAGTATTTTTATTTGCCTTCTATAACTCTTCCAATCTTGTAGTAGCAAAATATTATCGCTGGTGGTTAATTCATTTTTGGATAGAAGGTACTTGGGAATTAATCATGGAAGCCATGTTAGCCTATGTGATTTATAAAATTACTGGTGATCGTAAAATAGTCGAAAAATGGTTATATATAATCGTAGCAGTTACTTTGACTACAACTATCTTAGGTATAGGCCATCATTATTATTGGATTGGAGTATCAGAATACTGGCAATGGATTGGAACTATATTTTCAGTCTTTGAATTATTACCTTTCTTTTTCATGGTACTGTTTGTATTTAACGTAGTAAATTGTACTAAATGTCAATACTCCAATAAAGCTGTCAAATTATGGGCTTTAAGTACTCCGATCATGGCATTTTTAGGAGCTGGTGTATTAGGTTTTTTACATACTGTAGCACCAGTAAATTATTATTCCCATGGTACTCAAATCACCTCAGCCCATGCCCATTTAGCTTTTTATAGCACTTATGTAATGATCGTATTAACAATGATTTCTTATGCTATGCCAATATTACGCAATCGCAAAATTGTCAATGGTGGATTATCTCAAAAATTTGAGATTTTAGCATTTTGGCTTATGACAGTTTCTATGTCTTTCATGGCTTTGTTTATTGCTGTTGCTGGCATAATGCAGGTATATATTCAACGAGCTACCGATCTTGCATTACCATTTATTGAAATACAGAATAGTTTGATGACTTTATATTGGTTGCGTAGTATAGGTGGAGTAATATTCTTAATTGGCGTAATAATTTATATCATGAAATTTTTTATAGCAAAGGGTGAAAGCTTATGAGTCAGGATATTAATGAAATTCCAGATCGAAAAATGGCCATTATTGCTGAAAGTTTATATTTATTAAATCTATTAATATTACCAGGAGTAGCATTTTTGGCCTTGATATGGTTGTTTGCTAAATATGATAATAATAATTTAATTAAAATATCAGGTTGTCATTTAAGGCAGACCTTTTCCGCCAGTATTTGGGTTGGATTATTATTAGTGCTAGTAACTTGGGTAATGCTATCAACCATGAATCATGATTCACCTTATACTTGGATGATTATCATACCTTATTTTGTAATCTGTCATTCAGTGCTAGTATTATTAGGAATCATGGGATTAGCCAAAGCATTAGCCGGGAAAAAATTCCATTATCCTATTATTGGCCCATCTAGTTAATTTTTCAGTCTTCAAAAATAACGCATAATTATACTCGTTCCCAACGGCTTCGTTGGAACGATGGATATCGAAACCTTCAAGGTTTGTAACTACCTACCATACCCATGCCAACTATTTTAAATATTTATCAATAAGTTATAAATTTGTTGTAATGACGTACTTTTAGTATAAAAAAAATATAACTATATGATATACATAAGTATAAATTTTATTTATAAGAAAAATAAATAATTTTGATCAGATGTATCGTTATGATTTATAATCATAAAAAGTTGGCATGGTAGTTACGATAATTTTATTATCTCACATATTGGATTCTCTTCTTTATTTCATCTACTTATTTAAAACTGTCCAAACTATTGTTATGGTAATATGCAAACAATGACATATGAGTTTGAACCATAATTTAAACTTGGTTTAGTCTCGGTTAGAATCGCTATATAAAAGCTGGGTTATTTGTTCTGATAATAGTCCAATTAAAAAAATCAATATTGAAGTTATAAAAAGCAATACTCCCATATTAGTAAACCTACCATCAGTTATAAATGTATAGCTATAATAACTTAACCCTAATCCAAAAAAAATGAAACTTAATGGCCCAAATAATTTTAATGGGGAATACAAAGTACCAATTTTAAAGATAATTAATAGGAATCGGATTCCATCTTTTAATAATTTAATATGGCTTGTTCCAATCCGTTTATGTGCAACTATCGGTATGTAACTAACATTATAACCTGTCCGAAAGAATGCCATAGTAATTGTAGTTGGGTAAGAAAATCCATTTGGTAATAAATAAAGAAATTCCTTAAATTTTTCGGCCTTAACAGCTCTAAATCCAGAAGTAAGATCAGTAATTTTATGTCCGGCTATCCAACTTGCTAACCAATTATAAAAACTATTTGCACACCAGCGTCCAAAACTTGCTTGTGATTCAGACCCACGAGCTCCAATAGCCATATCATGTCCAGCCTCTAATTTAGTTAACAGTCGTTCAATATCTTTTGGATCATGTTGTCCATCAGCATCCATAAATACTAATACTTCTCCACTAGCTTCCCTAGCTCCAGTTTTAATCGCAGCACCATTTCCCTTAGTATATGGATGGGTAACAACTTTAGCTCCTGCCAATTTAGCTATTTCAGCCGAATCATCAGTTGAGCCATCATTGACTATAATAATTTCTGCATCTGGATATGATTTGATTAAACGAGGAATAAGAGTTTCTAAACTACGAGCTTCATTAAGGCATGGCAAAATAATAGATATTAGCATTTTTATCTCGATAGATTATAGTTCATTTTAAATCTTGAAACGTTAAAAATATTTTTTGAATTTAATTAAGAATTAGCTAAAAACAATTCGTCTCTAACTTGTTTGGCATCAGAAAAGATAGCTTCAATTTGTTGACTATCTTGTTGTTTAATATGCTTAATAAGTTGATTTAAGTCAGTATTAAAATATTCTAACATTTGTAAAATAGCATCTTTATTGGATAGACAGATATCATGCCACATTTGTGGATCACTAGAAGCAATTCTAGTAAAATCTCGAAAACCACCAGCTGCAAATTGGAAAATTTCTGCCTTGGAATCCATCTTAGCTAATGTATTGACTAAACTATATGCTAATAAATGCGGCAAATGACTAGTTGCTGCTAACACTTGATCATGATGAGCAGCCGACATATCTACTACTTTAGCCCCAACTGTTTGCCACATAGTACGAACTAGTTCTGTAGCTTGTGAGTTAGTTTCCTCTGTAGGCGTAAGTATTACCCGATTATTGGTGAATAAATCAGATTTAGCAGCTGCAACTCCGCTTTTTTCAGAACCAGCAATAGGATGACCAGGAATAAAGTATGGTAAATGACCAGTTAGATATTGTTTAGCATCGGCAATAACACTAAGTTTAGCACTACCTACATCAGTGATTATAGTCTGAGGTAATAAAGCTTCATTAATGGTTTTAAATATATTAGCTATTGAACCTAATGGTACTGCTACTACAACCATATCAGCACCTTGCACTGCTTGAGCTGGATCGTGATAATAACGATCTATAATACCTAAATCAATGGCTTGCTGTAGATTTTCAACTCCACGCCCACAACCAATAACTTCATTACACACTCCAGCTTTTTTAAGGCCACTAGCTAAAGAAGCACCTATAAGACCAACCCCAATAATAGATAGTCTTTTAATTAGCATCATTGTTTTTCAATTTCCTCATGAACTAAACGTTCACCTTCAGTAACTTGTTTTATTGATAGTTTTTTTAATAGAAAATTTAATCCACCCATAGCTGCCTGATTGTCTTGTTTAGCTGCTAATGCTACCCATTTATATGCTTGCACTAGGTCTTTTTTTACTCCTTCACCTTTGTAATACATCATTCCAAGATTATTTTGAGCATCTGCTAATCCTTGTTCGGCAGCTTTCATAGTCCAATGTACAGCTTCGCCATAGTGCTGTTTAACTCCTTTACCTTCATAATATAAATTTCCCATTCCACTTTGGGCTGGAGCATAATCTTGTTTGGCAGCTTTACGAAACCACTTTTCAGCTTTATCAAAATTAGGTTTAATTTGTTCACCTTTATAGTACATTAATCCTAAATTATATTGAGCTTCCATATGACCTTGTTCAGCCGCCTTAGTAAACCAACGTTTAGCTTCAGTAAAGTTTTTATTTATGCCTTCACCATTATAATACATTTGAGCCAGGGAATATTGAGCTAATGAATCTCCAGTCATAGCAGCTTTCCAAAATAATCGTTTAGCATGTAAAGCATTTTGTTTTACCCCTTCACCAAAATAACTCATTTTTCCTAGGCTAAACTTAGCTTTAGAATCACCTTGTTGAGCTGCTTTATGATACCAATTTCTTGCTTTGATAAAATCTTGTGATACTCCTTTCCCAACTTGATACATATTCGCAAGATTATATTGAGCGTCTGCTAACCCAGATTTTGCTGCTTTATGAAACCAGTCAGCTGCTATTTTAAAATCTTGAGTAACTCCTTTACCTTCATAATAAATAAACCCTAAATTATTTTGTGCTACAGCTAATCCCATATCAGCAGCTTTTTTATATCCAGCACTGGCCATTTTAAAGTCATCTTTATCATAATACTGTTGAGCTTGAATCATAATATCCTCTGCTGTACCAGTAAATATTGTTTTAGGTTCTTCTTTTACAACAGTAGGGCTACAACCATATAATAAGAGTAAAAGTAATAAAATTCTATTTGACATTAATATTATTCCTGAAAAATTAGATATAGGATAAACATCATTTATTTTGATGAATAACGCTATTTTAGATATTTGGTTCCCCAATAATCTCATTGTCTTGAAACTTCCAACCAGCAGCTCGCAATTTTTGCACTGGTACAATTCCATATTTAGGGTCTATATTTTCCATATGTGCAATCAAATATTTAAGCAACTCCTGAACTTTAACATTTGGTTTTAATTCCCAAGTTGTTATATTAAAAGTACGATATAAAGGATAATCTCCACTAATCAATTTTTTGCTATCTGTTGGTGAAACTGAATCTATAGATAATATTTTAGTTTTACTTCGAGATTGATTAAATAAAGTTTCATAACCAATAGCATATTGATTATTTGCTATTTCAGATATCATATCTGGAATGGTGCTTATTTCAGACATACGAGGGCTGAATAAATCCTCATTATCCAATATCAATCGCCAATGGCCAGGTCTTTGTTTGCAATGTAATCTACCTAAAACTTGAATCATTCTTTTGGATCCATTAACATCTGACCACCGAAAAATACTACCTTGGAAAATTTTCTGAACTTGTTCAAAAGTTAAATTATTAACTAAATTTTTGGGGTTAATTAATAATGCTAAAGCGCCAATTCCTAAAGTATGAAATTTAACCCCTGGCAATCGATCTGTTTCACTAGGAGGACAACAAAAACCAGCAATATCAGCTATTTTATCTTTTAAAGCTTTAGCAGAAGTACCACAAGTACCTTCCTGAACTGCAATGTCTATCTTATGTTGTACAGCATACTGTTGAATAACTGGCAATAATGCTGGATATAACTGCTGATCTAAAGAAATTGCCATATCAGCTCCTTCCGCCCATTTTTCATATTGAATTGATTGCTCTACCCATTCTTTAGGCATATCAATTTGTTTGGAAGGGTCAGTAAATGCTTTACCAGCTAATAATTCATCTGCTCCACAGACCATTGTGGTTGCGAGCATTATACATATAATAAGTAATCTTTTCATAATTTTATCTCATACATCTTGGAATATAATTTTTCTGCAAATATAGAAATATTCTCTAACTTTCTAGTTTAGCATAAATTATATTTTATAAATAAGTAATTCTATTATCATTAAATAATGATTTAGACATCTTTCCTAAATAATGAAAGTAATGTAGTTATGTATGATTGTATTAACGACGTAAAATTTACCAAAGCTATACATTATGGATTTTATGTAGGATGTAATGAGTTTACGAATTACATCTTTTGAGTTACATTTAGATACACGATTGATGCAATTCATTCTGCATCCTACATTTATATACCTTTATTTAGGAAAGATGTCTATTATCTACTAAAAATCATATTGGTTTGAATACCATCAAAAAAAACACGGTTAATAATGAGATAAAAGCTGGAAAACCTAACCAAAACCATATTTTCATATAACGATAATATAATGGAGCTAAAGGTGTATTTTGTTCCATAGCTTGTTTGGCTAAATTATGTATCTGATATTGTAACCAAACCACTGGTAACCAGCATAAACCTGCCAATATATATAAGATTAAGCTCCACATAATCCATAATTGGGTTAATGGCCAACCAATTAGCATTACCATCCAAATTCCAGTGATCGGTTGTACAATAATACTGGTGGTAGTAAAAATCCAATCTGCGGCAATTACATGTTTAGTAGTTATCACGATGGATTGAATGTTACCGTTCAAGTGAGAACGTAGCATATAATAAGCACTTCCTGCACCAATCCCGAATAATGCAGTTGCACTAAGGATATGAATAGTTTTTAAAAATAAATATAGATTCATTTTTCTTCCAATGTCAACATTATTAATGTAGCTACTAATAATGGTATATTTTTACTAATCGCTCCAAATGGATGTAGCCATAACTCTGGTAAAAACAAACTTATAATAACTGTATAAGTCATTATTACTAATAGTTGCAAACTAACTACCAATCTAATTTTATAACTAATTAAGGTTGCAATTCCAAGTATGATATCAAGTACCGCCGCTGAATATAACATGATAGATGCAAATATTCCGCTAATGCCAGTTGCTGCTAATAATTTATAGCTTTCTGTTACTGGGTAGAAAAAAGCAGAAATAATGCCAGTAAATATCCATAATAAACCAATTGTTATTTTTAATAATGGTTGTAACAATAATAATCTTGCATACCAACGATCAGCAGTAGTAGCTGGAATATTTTGTAAACCAACAGTAATTAATTTAGGAGTAATTTTGGTAGCGGTAATCATCGGAACTGGATCAGCACAATTATCCTTTAATAACATTCCTAAAGTATCTGAATTAAGAGAACCAATTTTTAATTTATCATTTAATTTTGCAGTAATTTTTATTAATGGTAATGGAATTCTAATAGTAAATGTTGGTGGGAAATTTAACCAGTTTCTTAGTAAAATTAATAGTTGGTTTAAAGTGATTGCTTCCATTCCAACTAATTCCAATCTCTTACCACTTGGCCAATTCTCAATTAATTTTAATATAATTGCTATTACATCATCGATTAAAATAGGCTGGATTTTAGCTTGCCCAATAGCTGGTATGAAAGGTAAAGCTGCCATTGCGGTAAATAATGTAGTGCTACCACCACCTCTACCAACAATTATAGATGGTTGTAAAATTACTGCGTCTGGATTTAAAATTAATAGAGCTTCATCAGCTGTATATTTAGTTGTATGGTATTTGCTGGTTGCCGTCTTATTTGCACCTAATGCAGATATTTGCAACATTTTTTTAATACCTAATTGATGAGCTGCTTTAAATAATGCGATTGGAGTTTTAACATGCAAATTAATAAAGCTTTGAGTTTTAGTTTCAGTAATAATTCCAACTGCATTAATAACAATATCAATATTAGTTAAGCGAGACAGCCAAATTTGTGGATCATTATCTGTATTATAATCACATTGTAACCATTTAACGGTAGGAAATCGCTCTTGCCAAATTTCAGGATGGCGTATACTAGCAATAACTTCATGTCCATTAGCTAATAGAGCTGGTAACAAATTTTGACCGATAAAACCACTAGCTCCAGTTATAAATATTCGCATATTATTAATTCATTATTTAGATAAATTTTACAATACAAAGTAAAACGAAAATGGTTTAAAAATACTTATTTATAACCTGAGTTCGACGTAAAAATACAATTATTTCAATATTGTAGGACTTACGCATTGACAAAAGTAATAAAAAGTTAATTTGATTAAAATCATATAGTTATTCAGATTTAGGCAGATTCATTGTCATTCCCACGAAAGCATGTCCTCATGAAAATGGGGATGGGAATCTAGTTGCCTCAAA
>JASFYV010000156.1:0-7815 GCA_045046925.1 Candidatus Marithrix sp.
GACAGTTAAATCCTAGATAAAATGTCAGATTATTCCAAAGAAATTAGACTAAAAATTAAGCGAAACGTTGGGTTAAAATATCTTCCAGACCCAATGCTCAAACTTCAGGTTGATTAGAAAATGTTGATAATGACTCATTTAATCTATCCTTTAATAATTTTTCTATATTTTTTAAAATATGACCATCAGCATCATTCTTGCCTTGAGAAGTTCCTTCTTTATCAATAAAATATTGATTTAAATGCCGTCTAAGTTCATCTTCAAAATTGTTAATACCTTGATAAGGCCAATAAAGTCCTCCACAGTCAGAAATTAATTCTCTAAACTCTTTAACTCTATAGAATTGTTTTAAATCAATTGAATGTGGATTTGTTGGCTCATCGTTAAAATAAAACATTATTTCAACATCAGCTTTTTCTTCATATTTGTCGTATGCTAAGTAAAATTCTTCTTCTGTTCCTGAATTAAATTTTTCTGTAGGAGTTCCAAATTTTTTAAACATAATTCCTATAAATAGTTGAAAATCTCCTAGTAATTGCTTATTGATAACATCTTGTGAATTTTTTCCGAAGCTCGGCCTGGCATCATTTTCCCATTTTTTTGACTCAATACGAAATCCTAATAGCTCTCCTTGAGTTTTATTTATTTCCTGAAAAACCTTGTCACAAATATCTCTTTCTTCTTGCGTATCGCTAGGAGATGCAATAAAGCATTTATAAATTTTTACATTTTTCATTATTATATTTCTGTATAAATAGATATAAAAGTAACTCGACCTAATACCGCTCTTGAGAAATCAAAGGACAGCTCCAATACAAAGTTAGCAGGTAAAGCAATGTGTTGTGTGGGCAAGACCTACTAACACCATGCTTAAATTACCGAAAAATTGGTCTCTAAGATAAAGTCATATCCTATATAAGCAATCCTGTTTTTAATTTATAGCAAACCTAGTGTAAAATGATTAAAGATATTGAAAATAATATATAATATAAACAAATATTTACTCCATTAATATATAATCATAGCTTTGCTATATCAAGAATAATATCAGGTTTATTTATCCCGAATGTACTTAAAATATATTCATTCGTTAATTTTGTAATATCACCACAAATGACATTTGAATTATTAAACTTAAATGCTTCGCTTGCCCACCTATCAATTTCAATTGCACCAGTAATTGTACAACCAGCCATTTCAAACCCTAGGCTAAAACCTCCTGCACCTGCAAATGTATCAAGTATTTTCATTTTGCTATCAGAATACTCATATGGTGCATACACTTTTGTTTATAGACTCCACGAGCTGGATATAAACGAGTTCCAGAACCACCTGCTAAAATAATGCCTTTCATAATGTACCTAAACGTTCTCTTTGATAACTGCCATCTAACACTCGTTGACACCATTCATTATTGTCTAAATACCATTGTACCGTTTTCTGTAAGCCAGTAGCAAATGTTTCTTGTGGTTGCCAACCCAGTTCATTTTTAATTTTAGTAGAGTCAATAGCATAACGCAAGTCATGACCTGGCCGATCTGTTACATAGGTAATTAAGCTTTTATAGGGGGTTGTACTCGGTACCAATTCATCTAAAATATCACATAATGTCGTTACTACTTCTAAATTAGTTTTCTCATAATTACCACCAATATTATATACTTCTCCTATTTTTCCTTGTTTTAATACTGTGTATAAAGCATTGGCATGATCATCTACATATAACCAATCTCGGATATTTTCTCCTTTCCCATAAATTGGCAATGGTTTACCTTCCAAAACGTTTAGAATTATCAGTGGAATTAATTTTTCTGGAAATTGATAAGGGCCATAATTATTAGAACAATTAGTAGTAACCACTGGAAGTTTAAAAGTGTGAAACCAAGCTCGTACTAAATGATCTGAAGATGCTTTACTAGCAGAATAAGGTGAATTAGGTTTATAAGATGTAGTTTCGGTAAATAATCCTTCTGCTCCTAAGCTACCATAAACTTCATCGGTAGAAATATGTTGAAAGCGAAATTTAGATTTATCCGTCAAAGTCTGCCAATAATTACGGGATGCTTCTAACAATGTATAAGTGCCAATAATATTAGTATTAATAAATTCAGTTGGCCCATCTATAGAACGATCTACATGTGATTCTGCTGCTAAGTGCATCACTGCATCTGGTTGAAATTCTACGAATATTTTTTGTAATTTCTGTGCATCACAAATATCTGTTTGAGAAAAGTTATATTGAGGACTATCTATCACAGAAATCAAAGAATCAAGATTACCTGCATACGTCAGCTTATCAATATTCATAATTATCGTATCAGTATTATTGATAATATAACGAATAAGTGCAGAACCAATAAAACCAGCACCACCAGTAACAATGAGTTTCAAAGCTTAACCCTCTTTAAAATACTGAAAAAAAATGCGATGCTCCATTAAGAACATCGCACTTATATAAAATTATTTAACTGTGGAAAAATTACCTAATATCACTACGTTCTACAGCAATTTCAACTCGACGATTTTGAGTTCGACCAGCTCTAGTTGAATTAGCAGCTACTGGTTTTAATTCACCTTCACCAACTGCTCTAATTCTATCTTCTGGTACTCCTAAGCTAATCATGTATTTCACTACACTAGTAGCCCGTTTATCAGATAATCTTTGATTATATCTATTAGTACCAGTTGAATCAGTGTGGCCAACTACTACTACCATAGTTACATTAGCAAAATTACCAATTCCATCAACAATCTCAGCAATAATAGATTTACCTTCACCGGTCAAACTATATTTGTCAAAATTGAATAAAACGTCAGCATCAAGAGTAGGTAATGCTTTATTACATTGTTCTGGTTCAATTTCACAAATATTATGACAACCATTTTCGTCAACTGCATAACCTATAGGTGTGCCTGGACATTTATCTCTATAATCAGGCACTCCATCCCGATCAGAATCTGCTGGACAACCACGATTATTAACTCCACGATCTATTTCCATTGGAGTATTATTTGGGCAGTCATCTCTGTAATCAGGTACACCATCGTCATCACTATCTATTGGACAACCTTTATTAGGACCGTCTTGATAAACTCCTTTAGAAATTTCTAAGGCAGTATTATTTGGGCATTTATCATCATCATCATTGATACCATCCCCGTCCTGATCAAAAGAATCACCACATTCTTGAAATAAAGCTTTTGGAGTATTAGGAGACCTAGGCGTTAAAACACATTCATTTTCACGTTTGGTTAATACTGGTTGGCCTTGAGAATCCAATAACCGATATGTTTCTTCACCACTAGCCGCCAAAACAGAAGTCACTGCCGTTGACAGCAGAGTACCTGCGACCACTCCTACTAAAATTTTACGACCATAGTAATCAGACATAAACAAAATCCCTTAATATAATGACATACGCCTTGTGAAGTTCAACTTTATATAGATTTATCCAACAAGACATAGTTTGATTTAAAAATCATATAATCTTAAGCATATTGTATCAATTTTACAACAAATGCTTTACACAAAACCTTTAATTTAAATTATTGTATCACACACACTGTAACACTTCTAATGCCCAGAGTAAATATTGCATTATGTGGTATTTTAGCAACGTATTAGAAGATAATCAAGAATAGTTATAAATTTTATAGATATATAATACCGAACCCATTTACTACATATGGTACAATTTTTAAATATTTGACGAAATGTGTAACTTAAATAATAAACAGTAAAATTGTGAAACAAACTACCAAGCTTTGAATAAAGTACTTATTAATAACTGATAATTTATTGCAACAGAGAATCAAGTTTTCCTTCACTGTCAAGTTCGGCTAGATCATCGAAACCACCTACATGTAACTCTCCAATAAAAATTTGAGGTACAGTGCGTCGCCCAGTAATATTAATCATACTGGTCATTTCATCAGGATCACTATCGACAAAAATTTTCCGTACTTGCATGCCTTTTTTATTAAGCAATAGTTCTGCTCTATTACAATAAGGACAAGTTTGAGTACAATACATGCTTACATCAGGCATTATGGTCTCCTAAAAACTTGATAATATAAACTTTTAAACCAGATATTCTAACAAAATTTGTAAATAAATATATGGGTAATAATTCATTTTATAGATTATAAATAAACTAGAGTCTTTAACCATTTTTTTAGATTAAGAGACTATTTAGGTTATATAATTAAATGCTTAAGAATTATTTTAAAATAACTTCAAAATATTCAGATAAATGATATAATTAACTAATATTACGCAGACAGATTACTAACCTCCCCTAACCCCTCCTAAATTAGGAGGGGAACTATGCTCCCCTCATTAATAAGGAGGGGCTGGGGGTGGTTGCTTTCTTCGTAACATCAGTAATTAATATTATTTATCTGAACCTAAATTTAAACTAGGAGGTCCATTTAGCAGATGAATTAGTAGTATCATTACTACCATCTTCATAACCAGCTTCATAAGCTTCGGTAACACGTTGTTCTTCACGAGCAGGGTTTTGTAAATAACCACCCATCCAACCAACTATATATTCGCGGTTTGTTTGGTTTTTTTCTAATTTAGTAATAGTATCGTAATATTTTGACATTAAATTTATACCTGTTTTAAAATATAGACAAAGCAATTAGGTAATTTGCTATTGATCAAGATTTGTTATAAATAGAGTAAAACCACACTAGTGTAGTGTAAGTTTGTTTAATTTTCAAGTATTCATCACTTGATTATAGACAGATTTAAGTTTTTAAGTATACTACAGATTAGAGTAATATTTTTTTTAAAGTATTAATATAACTCTGATTATAATTCAAAGTACTATATTATCTATCCAAAATGAGTATTTAAATTGTGAAAATTTTAAACTTATTAGTTTTAATATTATTATCAACTTCAGTTTTTGCTTCTGAAATTGAAACTGGAGAGAAAGCTTTTCAACGAGGGAATTTTAAGCTTGCAGTAGAGCTTTGGGTATGTTATTTTTTTGGAGTTACCTGATATAAAAAAATTTGGACAGTTTTGAAACTTCCAAAATTAGGTTTTATAATGGCTTTTGGCTAGGCCAATTAAATCAAACTTAAATATTATTAGTTGAGTATCATTTAATTTAGAACTACGCATCGACAAAAAGTGAAATGCAAGATTACAATGCTAAATAGCACAAAGGAATCGTAATATTTCAGAATATTAAATTTAACTATTTGTTATAGTCATATGTTTAAATGGCTTCTCAAAATTATGACCTTATAAATTCATAAGTCCTTTTATACTTTACATCCAGTTGCTGATTAGGATGAATGGAGCCCAATGTTTTACTTCTATACCTTTTCCTTTCTTTATTATTAATATCTGGGCTTTTCTAAGAGCCTGTGCTTTTGATAAACCTGTTTGCCATTGTTTATAAAACTCCGTCATTAATTCAGAGGTAGATTTATCATTTACAAACCATAAACTTGCCAATGAACTTTTTACACCAGTTCTAATAGCGATACCAGCAAGACCAAAGGCGGACTCCTCACTTCCTCTTGCTGTTTCGCAAGCACTTAAAGTCAATAATTCCATTGACTGTTTTCTATCAGATTTATCAATAGTTAATAAATGGGATAAAGCATCAACAGATAGTTTTTCTTTAAAAGTTAATATAAAATTAGATTCTGGATTGATATCGAATTTTCCATGAGTTGCTAAATGTATAACATCATATTCATATTTTAATAAATTTTGTTGAACTTGTTTAGTGGAAAATTGTTTATTCATTAAAACTTTTTTATTCATTGTTATCAAATATTGAACTAATATTTTTTATTTCATTTTCTACAAATTTCAAAGAAGAAAAACCTTTATAACTGAAGTTAAACTCACAATTCAGATATTTTGTACTTAAAAATCTATTTGTATATCCAAAAACAAATTTGTTACAATCTAATACTCATTTCAACAGTAAAAAACTATGCAAGAATTAGATGCTGTAATATAAATATTATTGCAGTACTTAATAAACGTTATATTAATAGATTTAGTCATAGATTTAATTCACTTAACTAATGCAATAAATTTCATTTTTCAAAATATTACTGGATTTTATGGTATAGAAACATAGGAATGTTACTATAATCAGTACATTCTCAAATAAAATTTAGGAACTATATTGAAATAATCGTATTTTTACGTTGAACTCAGGTTAAGATAATGAATTTTTACCATTGGCAAAATGATGATTTAATTTTAGCAATTTATGTTCAACCACGTTCAAGTAGAACTAGTATTGTTGGAATTCATGATAATAAATTAAAAATAAAAGTTACAGCACCTCCAATTGATGGTAAAGCAAATGCTGATATTTATAAATTGCTGGCGAAGTTGTTTGGAATAGCAAAATCCAAAATTACTATAATAAATGGCCAAACTAGCCGTAATAAAAATATTCTTATTCGATCACCACAGAAACTACCTAATTACATTAATCCCAAATGAAATATTGTACTGTATTAATATTATTATTTAGCTTGCCAGTTATGGCTGTCCAATGGGAAGCATTACCAACTACTCCGCCTATTCCAGCTAATAATCCACAAACTGAAGCTAAAATAGAACTTGGTAAAACTCTATTTTTTGACCCACGTATTTCTCGCACTGGCACTATATCTTGTAATTCTTGTCATAATATGTTGCTTGGAGGTGATGATGGTAGAAGTACTTCTATAGCAAATGGCAAACTTGGTAAACGTAATACTCCTACTATTTGGAATAGTGCTTTTATGTCAGCTTTATTTTGGGATGGCAGAACTACTAGTCTTGAAGAACATGCTAAATATCCGTTAGTAGATGTAACACAAATGGATATGGTAAATTGGCAATCTGTTATTAACCGATTACAAGAAATTCCTGATTATAGAACTATGTTTGTTGCCAGTTTTACAAATGGAAAGATAACAGTTAATAATGTTGCTAAAGCGATTGCTGCTTATGAACGTACTTTGATTACGCCTAATTCACCTTATGATCGTTATGTTACTGGCGATAAGAAAGCTCTCACCAAACAACAAATTGCTGGGATGAAGTTATTTGCTGAGATCGGATGTGTAAGTTGTCATTCTAAACCGAACTTTAGTGGTCCGCAATTGCTTGATGAAGGCTGGTTGAAAAAATTTCCTAAAATTATTGGTAGTGATTACGATACTAAATATAATTTATTGGAAGATACTGGGCGTTATCAATTTACTGATAGGGAATCTGATAGACATCTTTGGCGAGTACCAACTTTACGCAATATAACTTTGACAGCTCCATACTTTCACAATGGTGCAGTAACCACTCTTACCGAAGCTGTGCAGGTTATGGCTAAAACTCAGCTTGAGAAAGACTTAACTCCTAATCAAGTCCAAAATATTGTTACTTTTTTAAATAGTTTAACTGGAGAATTTCCAAAACAAACAATACCAGTTTTACCAAAAGTTTTAGAAAAGAGTGTATTGAATGACTGATATTTGTGGAAATAATAGCAAATAGGGTGCATTTCACGCACCACATTTGCTACATTTATTTTGGGACGACTAATATTATCCACCATTTTCAGCAATATCTCTGTACTATCGTTCCAGACTTCCATTTTGGTAATTTTACCATCAAGCGATCAATGAAATTATTTCCCTTGAATGATATAGCATCAGGCCATTCGCTATAAACAATCATTCTTTTTTCGTAACTACCTACCATGCCCATGCCAACTTTTTATGTTTATAAATCATTACGATACGTTTAATCAAAATTATTTATAACAGTCATAAATTAAATCTATA
>JASFYV010000157.1:0-17887 GCA_045046925.1 Candidatus Marithrix sp.
ACATTATAATTATAATGTTTTTTAAAAATACAACTTAGATAATATGATCCTTAGTTGGGTAGAACTTAACGATTCTTCCATCTGGGAATTTTCTAATTACATAAATAGGAATGATTCCTTCACTGTATTCTTTCTCAGCTACATCAACTAAATCAATTAACCCTTCAGTATCTGTTAGTGGTTTGACACCATTAGCAAATTGAGTAGCTCTAGCTCCAATTAATCTAACCTTTTCAAATTTAGTTAATTTTTCTCTTTCGAATTCAATATCCTCATTAAGATCTTCAAGTGTTGCATATTCTTTAGGCTCTTGCACTTGAGGAGGAGCTTCTAATTGTTCTCGTTGTTCAATTTTATCAACCACACCAGACTGATACCAACCTCGTTCGTTATTCAATCTTCTCATAGTAGATCGGATGTCAATGAAACTGGCTACTTTCTCATTGTTGAGGTTATTAACCTCAACAGTTTCACTAATATCGTATCCAGAATTATACATCAACGAAAATAGAGTTCCTGAAGTATTTCTAACTGAGCCATCTTCATCAATAATAATACTTTCAACTGTCTTGAAAATCAATCTTTGTAGGGCTCCAGTTTCAGCAGTTTTCAAATTGGTATCTAACAAACCTTCACGACCACCAGCTTGAAGATAGAACAAACCTTGAGGAGTTACTCCTGTGAAAAATGACTCTGGAATAAATCCATGAGCTTCAGGTGAATCATCATTTTCATCATAAGTGGGTAGCAAACGAGTACCACCACTCAAACTGGCTTCTAATCTCTTAGCATGGTAGTATTGTTGTCCAATGGCTCCCATAATGGCGCCGATATTTGTAGCAGAACCTTTAGTACCAGCACCTTGATCGGTCATAATCTTAATAGAATTGTCATCCGGTAATTTATTAGCAATTACAATACCAATAGTTCTAGCAACATCAAGTAATTCAATGGTTCGTTGTTCTCGATATTCCTCCTCGACAGGATTGTCTGATTTTCCACCAAGAGCAGCTATCTTAAGGTAAATTTTACGTAGCTTGCGTTGTAAAAGTCTATCATTAATATCATATTCGACATTTCCATCTTCAATATCATTTGACAAATTAATCACATCTGAAATACCAACTGTAAAACCATATTCAATAATCCATTTATTGATAATAATAGTAGCATCTGTAAAGAAATCTGCAGTTCGTTTAGCTCCAAATTCTTTCCACAATTCTTGAATAATGGAACGATGTGTAGCTCCAACACTACCTTTAGTTAATCTACCATTTACTAAAATACCTTCTAAAATAGTAACACCTTTTTGATGATAATAAAAGGTATCAGGCAACAACATGCTAAAAACAGCAGCTCGAGACATGGGATCAATCCGATACTTAATTAATCTAGCTCTCAAAGTATGAAGAGATGATCGGTTTGAGAGCAACCCAGTTAATTCTTCCATCAATTTGGCATCAACTAATGATGTATGGTCGCTCAAAAGATAAGACCCAGTAATACTATTCATCACCAACCCCATAATGGGCTTATTGTTCTCAGAAGAGGTAATATTCTTAGTAATGTTAAATAGATGTCTAACTTCAGCTTCCACATTTAGATTTCTAGGAATCCAATCATTACATTCATCACCATCAAAATCTAAATTCATAGGTGAAGTTGCAGATAAGTGATGTCTAATCGTTTTGAATTTACCTAATGATACTTGAAATCCCATCATTGAATGCTTATGTAGAGTTGGTTGACGGTTACATAAAATATAATCATCATCTTCCAAATATTTATTAACATAGTCACCAATTTTAATTTCATAAGGAACCTTAGTATTATTAGGGTTATAAAATCTACTAATCTTAGTTTTCGTATCAACAATATGAGTGATTTTACCATCATTCAACATCTGATTGACCGCATTTATATTAAAACTAGTCACAAATAGCTTCTTAGTTAAAATATTCTTCCAAACATCGGGAGTTCCAACTTGACCAAAGTTCAATGATGATCCAGGTCCACCCACAGTACGACCGCAGTAATTAACTCTTTTTCCCATCAAATTCTTACGAGGAATGGCTTCTTTACCTTGAATATAATCAATAATAGCTTTGTAGTCACCAGGAACACCGGCCTTGGCATCCTTAGCTTTGAAAAGTAGTTCCATATAACAACAATATATCTTATGAAGGGCACTAGATCCTTTAGTTTCAAGTTCCTTAACACGTCTGATTAATGTTCTATACTTCTGTACGATGCTATCATCTTTGACATTTCCATTTCCATCAGTAACTGGAGGTCTGGCTATATTTGGCAAAACTAGAATCATGTTGAGAATCATATTCTCAGGGCGATTAGGCAAAACAAATCCTAATTTCTGAACGTCACTATCAGAAATACCTCTAAGAATTTTCAACACCTCAGTAATAGGTTTCAATCTAACCACAGCTTTTGAGTCAGTGGATATATTAAGTTTCTCATTATTACAACCTGGTGTACATTTGAATAGAGCTGGTGGATCTTCATCATCATCTGGGTGACTTTCATCTGAAATTGAATCAGACACTTTAGATTTACCCTTCTTAGGTGCTTCATAGACGATTTGTCCTTGTTCTTTAACATGAGCAGGCTTATATTTAGGATTAAGAACACAAGGTTTTAATTCACCACCACGATCACATGTAGCTTTCTTTAAGCAATGTACAGTAGTACACGTCTTGGAAAGCTCTTGAAGTAGATTATTACCCATATTAGCAAACCCTCGTTCTTCGTAAGTTTCATCAGAAATAAGTAACTTAGAACATGAATTACAAACAGAAGATAAAATGTATACTATAGATCTAATATAAGCTGGATGATAAATATAATTACCTTTACCAAATTCAATTCTACCAAAATGACCAGGACAATCAATCAATCCACATCTTAAACAAGTAGTATTTAGATTAATAGGTCCCATTAAGGGGTCATTAATAGATCCAGGTCCACTTTGCTCTAAATTCTCAATTTTTCCACTTTCTCCATATGATAATTTAATAATATCTTCAGATGAATAGATTTTAAGTTGAGATCCAGTTGCTATCAATTGAATTTCTTTAGCCATTCGTTCAGCATGATCACTTCGTTCTTTATCCTGTTGAGATTTACTCAATCTAATAGGTTGGTTACTAGTGATATTAGTTGATACTGCTTGAGAAATACCAATTGACGTTATTGGAAAACTTTCACTAATATCTTGCTGAATAAAATCATCTTCATTTTCTAAAAATTCCTCAACTTTCTTGGCTTTAGGTTTAACTGGTGCTCGTTTTCTTGCAGTCTTCATATTTTTTGATAAATTAAAAATATTTTATAAACTGGATAAATTTAATTTAAAATTTCATTTATTTAATAAAATTGTATAATTAATTTAGAAATATATCTAAATATGTCACTTGTAATTTTCACTGAAAAATCAATTAAATTTAAAAGTGAAAATCTTTTGAAAGATGAAAGATTCTTGATGGTTAAGAATATTGTTAATAAAGAAACTAAGCAATCTGTAATTTACATTACTGACGATGAAGGTTTGAAGTTAGTTTATAATTCTACCTTCAAAATTAATTCAAAGAGTGTTAATGATTTTTTCGAATCTATGAATGAAGATGATCAAGACACGGTTCGTTCACAATTTACTAATGTTCTACATGGATTTTCTTCAGGACTGATGTGTTATTACGCTTTGATTTTGTTAATTGAACACGGTTATAAAATTCCATTTGAAGTTAAACTTGAAGAACCAATCGTAACAATTAACAAATTCAATTTGGCAGATTATATTTTAGAAACACTAATGGATACTAATGATCAAGTTTTATTAAAATTATTTATATTTGTTAGAAATTTTATTAATATTTGGGGTTCGTTATTTCCTGAAGGCGATCAAGACAATCAGGTCGAAGTGGCTAAAATATACAATCAAGTTAATAGAGGCTTGCTATTAAATTTTAATAGCAAAATTAATACTTATCAATCTCATATAGAAGCTATCAAAACTGACTTTAAGAGAGACATTGATAATATGCTAAGTGAAGCATCCATTAATTTAGAAAAAACATATCAATCAATACTGGACCGTTCAGTAAGCAATTTAACTAATACAGCAGGATCCTTATATAAAAATATTGATCAAAAAGTAGCAGATAAATTTGAAAACTTGAGCAATTCTCTATATACTGATATGGATCAAAAGACTTTAAGTTTTCAAAATAAATCTCAATTCTATATTGATAAAATTGAAAATTTAAATAAAACTATGACAGTAAATAAAAGTGATTTTTCAGCAATTACTAATGCTTCATTGCTTGAAGAAAATGAAATCCCTCACAAAAGTAGATTTAAGCAGCACTTTGGTATCAACAAATCAAGCAAATCTGTCATTAGAAAATTTATATAATAACCGTTACAGTTTTACTAGTTCATTTTGGCGTGAATATGATAACTATTATATCAGTTTAGCAGCTCAAGGAACTGACCTATGGAAAAAGCATCGATTTAACAGATTAACTGCTTCCAATTTTGGATCAGCGTTAGAATTGGGTGCTAGATATCCTAATTCATCACCAATGGATGTAGCTCTTGATATTACTGGAATTAAGCCAAAAGTTTTTAGTAATTTTAGTCTTAATGTTATGGCTCATGGAACTAAGAAGGAACCTATAGCTAGAAAGTGGTATGAAGATACTTATGGTGTAATTGTTGATGAACTTGGTGTAGTTATACCAAAATTTGAAATTCGTATTGGAGCATCGTTAGATGGTTCCATTAGAGGCACTAATGGAATGATTGAAATTAAATGCCCTAAGAAAATGTACCCAAAACTTTCTCAACATGATCCTGAAAGTGTAACTGACCAATTTTATCACGATCATATTTCAGAACATCATTATGCTCAAATGCAAGGCGGTATGGAAATTTGTAATAAAGATTATTGTGAGTATATTGTTTTTGCGACTGAAAGCGATCAGGTTTATGTTGAGCGAGTTTTGCGTAATCAAGATTACTGGAAAAATATTTTGTACCCTGGAATTAATCATTTTCTTACTGATATAATGGAACCGTTATTATCTGATAAGTGTTAATTTTAAAAAAATTAAATTATTTATTTAATTTTTAAGATCGAGTTTTTTAAAATATTTATTTACCAGTGGATCCAAATCCATCAGCACCACGAACTTCTGAAATATGACTAATATAAGTGATTTTATTATCACTATCAACACAAGATACTTGAGACGTGTTAAGCATAGTTGGAATTAATTGAGCGATTCTATCACCTGGACTAATTTTGAAATCTTCCTGACTATTATTTATGACCACAACTTTAATCTGACCACGATAATCAGAATCAACAACACCAGCACCAATATCAATCCCTTTGCAAGATAATCCAGATCTAGGAGCTACTCTAAGATAAGCATTTGCTGGACATAATTCTAGATAAATGCCAGTTGGGATCAGTTTTCTAGTACCAACTGGTATGATTTCATCTTCACATGAACTTAAATCATAACCGGCTGATAATGTACTTCCCCTGGTTGGTGTTTTAGCATTTGAAGATAATTTTAGTTGAATCATTGTTGTATTAAAATAAATGATTTATATTAAATTAACATGCTTATTTTATAAATCAATTTTATAAAATAATAAATTAAATGGACTATAAGAGTTCACTATATCTAAGAGCCAGACATCGAGCTGCTAGCCTTAAATCAGATCATGTACTTGATGTTACAAACATGAAATCTGATGGTAAAGGTGCTATAGTAACTTCAAAATCTAAACTTTTTAGAAACTATTTAATTTCCAAAAAGTTTTATATTGCTAGTACTGATAGAGATAATTATGATAGAGCTGTTAATACTCTCTGTCATATATCATCTAATTCGAGATCTATAACTTTAGTTCCTAAAAGAATTCACGATGAGGTTAGAATTTCAGATTTACCAGTAGAAATATTAGTAAATATTATGAAATACTTACATCAAAAAGATTTATTTGAAACTTCAAAATTATCAATAAGGTTTATGGCTACAAGTAGAATGGTTTTAATTCGTGATAAAATTATAACTGTTAAAAATTTATACACCGTTAGTGACGTGTTTCGTAACAATATCAAAAGAATGAAATATACAGGTCCTTCTGAAGAAATTTGTGGATTATCTAACTTTCCAAAGTTAGAATATCTACAAGATGCTGGATCAGAATATAATAGTTTTATTAAAATTTCAAGTAGTAATGGATGTTTGAAAACTGTTAAGTTTCTTTCCACATTAGATTCTGTAGATCCTGAAGACAACAGAAATGCATCTATTAGATATGCCAGCGAACATGGTCACTTAGACGTGGTAAAGTTTCTATCCAGCTTAGATTACGTTGATCCTGGAGATGATAGAAATGCAGCTATTATATCTGCCAGCGAACATGGTCATTTAGAAATTGTAAAGTTTCTTTCCACCTTAGATTCTGTTGATCCTGGTGATGACAACAATTCTGCTATTAGATGCGCAAGTAGAAATGGACATTTAGAAATTGTAAAGTTTCTTTCCACTTTAGATTCTGTTGATCCTGGAGATGACAACAATTCTGCTATTAGATGGGCAAGTAGAAATAGGCATTTAGAAATTGTAAAGTTTCTATCAACTTTAGATTCTGTTGATCCTGGTGATAATAACAGTGAAGCTATTATATGGGCAAGTGAATGTGATCATTTAGAGGGAGTAAAGTTTCTAGCCACCTTAGATTCTGTTGATCCTGGAGGTGGCTATAATTATGCTATTGGGCTTGCAAGTCAATATGATAACCTAGAAGTTGTAAAGTTTCTAGCCAGCTTGCCTTCTGTTGATCCTGGCGATTTTGATAATTCTGCTATTATATGGGCAAGTGCAAACGGGAACCTAGAAGTTGTAAAGTTTCTAGCTAGCTTACCTTCTGTTAATCCTGGAGATGACAATAATTCTGCTATTATACGAGCAATTAAAAATGGTAACCTAGAAGTTGTAAAGTTTCTTGCTACATTACCTTCTGTTGATCCTGGAGATTGTAATAATTCTGGTATTATACGAGCAAGTAAATATGGTTACTTAGAAATAGTAAAGTTTCTTGCTACATTAGATTCTGTTAATCCTAAAGATTGTAATAATGATGCGATTATGATAGCAAGTTCCAAGGGTCATTTAGAAGTTGTAAAGTTTCTATCTGGATTATATTCTACCGATAATGAAGTTATTACAGATGCTATTAGACGGGCAAGTAAGAACGGTAATTTGGAAGTGGTACAGTTTCTTGTTAGTCTAGTTCCTCGTAAATTACGAGATAATGATTATGCTGTTATTTTAGCACAATCCAGAGGTCATTTAAATGTAGTAAATTTTCTTAATACATTAAGAATATAACGTTAGGTTTTAAAAAACTAAATTATAAATATAATTTGGCGTTATGTTTAACTGGACCCATAATGTAGTCCGGAATATCGTCCATTAATATAATCTTTTTACAAGCTTCTTGACCTTCATCCATCTTTTTCAAATAATAACAAACAATACAAAGCTCAAAATCAAACTTATAAGAATAGACAGCATGTTGGATGAATAAATTATCATTCTCAGGATATGGTATTTTCTTTCCTATTTGACATACGTCATAACATTCTTGATACATTTTTCTCAATCTAAACATTTTTGCTAAAAAGTACAGTGATTCAGCTCTATTCTTTTTCATGGCATATCCATCTCGGTGGTATTTTTCAGCCATTTTAAAATCGCTATCAGAACCTTCCTGTAATTGATTCAAAGTTAAATGGCTGTATTCACTATGGTCCTTTAAAAAGGTTTCTTCTTGTGTTGTTAATTTTTCATCATTAGCCTGTTTTGATCCAATTCTATGTAGTTCTACTTTTCTCCAAGCAACTAATTCCTGATTGGATCCGATTTTATAATGACTATAATAGACTTCCTCTGCCCATCCTCCATCATCAATCCGTTTTTGATACCATTCGGTAGATTCTTCTAATCTACCGACATCACTTAATGTTTGTCCTAGGTAGAATTTATATCTGGTCTTTAATCCTTTTTCTTCATCAGGATCAGCTAATCCTTCTCTAAGTAACTTCTCATCTCTGGAAAATTTATTTTCTTTACAGCCGCCATCTTCATGATCATTAATAACTAAAGTTGTTAATCTAGCAGATCTAATTTCTCTTCCTGATCCAATATCTCTCCAATATTCATGAGTTCTACCAACGCATTCCCAATCTAATTTAGAGCTCAACAGGCGAATATTAAAATATTTAAGAGACTTATTATATTGATTAACTAAATATTTATCTTCAGTTAGTAATACTTTATCAAATTTGTGATGAACATCAATTTCCCATTCAAAATCAGCATCAGATAATAGAAAATAATCAGCATCAGGATAAGATCTTTTAGCAGAAGTAACGCTGTGTGTGCGATTATATGCAAAATTTTTAAACTCTTCATGATGGACAGTAGTTGGAATTTTATTTTCAGTTCCCCAGGACTTAATCACATCAACAGTATTGTCTGTTGATCCTGTATCAACGATTGAAATCATGTCAATCGTTGATTTAAGGGATTCAAATAATCTAACCATATTAGCAGATTCGTTTTTGACAATCATGGTCAAGCATATTTTCTTCTCTCCATTTTTATGAGCCAGCTTTACCCTTAACTTATCAGAAATAGATTTATAATTTTGTTTGTTACGATTTACATTGGGTCGTTTAATTCTAGCCATTATTTCAGACAGTTTAAGAATTTATTTATACTCATTTCAAATTCTTTGAAAAATGATTTAACAAATAATAAATATCTTAATAATTAAATATCTAATTTAAAATAAATTTTAAAATGGCTATTCCCGGATTTTTTGGTGGTTGGCTCAGTAGAAAAGTGTATAGGGCTGTTCTTAACAGTCTTCCAAGATCTAAGAAAACTGGTTATCCTATACCAGTTTCATCGTTATCTTTTGATTTAAATGGAACTATTCATAAGGCTCTCAATCTAGTTTTAGAAGATAAAAATAATATTGGACTTAGTGAATATGATATTAAATCTAAAATTAAAGAAAAACTTCAAGAAATTTTAATTAAAGAAATTACCAGAATCAATCCTCGTGATGTTCTAATCTTGGCAGTTGATGGAGTTGCACCTGGCGCTAAGATGCAGCAGCAACGCAGCCGTAGAGAAAAATCAGCTTCTGTTGGAGCTGAATTTAGTCAATTTAACAGAAATGCTATTACCCCTGGAACAGATTTCATGATTGAATTGGATGAATTCATTAGACAAATGATCAAAAATAAGTCTATTATTATGCCTCCTAAAGTTATTTATAGTTCTCATCTAGTTCCAGGTGAAGGTGAACATAAAATTATGGATTATTATCGTAATGGTGAAATTGACTCAGTAGATGAATCTGGAAAATTTAGAGGTATTAATGTTCTATATGGACTTGATACCGATTTGATTATGTTATCATTGGTATCACCTTTACCTAATATCTATTTAGCTCGTGAAAGTGATGAAGGTGTAATTAATATCGGAGTTTTGAAACAAGAATTAAAGAATCTTTATCAAATTGAGGGTCATGATTTTGTCGTTTTGATGTTTTTAATTGGTAATGATTTCTTGCCTCATATTCCTTCACTTGAAGGAATTGCTGATGCTGTTAATATTATCTTGAAAACTTTTCAAAGTGGTGATTATGAAATTACTACTAAAAATTCTGATGGTAATATCGTTATTAATTGGCCTAGTCTAAGAGTGTTTCTCAAGAACTTATCTAATAAGGAAACAGGTTTATTAACTAATATTATTAATAAGAAGGGTGTTAATAAACCTGAGACACTAGACTTAGCGATAAGATCTAATGGAAAATTTTATTATAACGATTATCGAACTTTTTGGTATCTTAATGTTTTAGGATTTAGAGGAGAAGTTGATCTAATTAATAAAATTTCTCAATTGACAAATATCAAGTTGCCAAACAAGCGGTCTTCCATTTTAGAACGCACTCAAAACAACAAACGTCCTGGTAAAATTGAAGACCATGGAATCAGTGAAGGTCAGGTTCATGATGTTTCAGCTGCATATTTAACAACTGTTAGCTGGACATATTTGTATTATACTCAAGGAACCGCTGCCATTAATCAAGATTGGTCATTTCCATATCTTCATGGACCATTATTACAGGACTTAGCTAAAACTTCTGAAACTTTTACACCTAACGGATTTCAAGTATATGATGGTATGCTCACCTTTAATGCTTTACAACAGTTGATAGCTGTTCTTCCAGTAGATTCTGTTAACTTATTACCAGTTGAATTAAAACCATTAGCTGGATATAATAGTATCATTCGAGATTTGTATCCCAATGGATTTGAAACTGAAATCACAAATAAGAAATTCATTGACAAGGGAACCGCTATTATACCAATTATTGATAGAAATCGTATAATTAATGCGATTGATCAGATTACTTTTACTGATCAACGTGCTAAAATGTGGGAGCCTACAGAGGATCTAATTGTTATTAAATCCAGCCAGCAAATAACATCAGATAGAAATAAGTTATTTTTGATGAATAAAAATCAACAATTTAAGCAAAAAGGTAAAGAAGCAAGAACGTTCAACAAACCCAGTATCAACCGAGGTCCTTCAGGATCTGGTCAAAGAAAGACGTTTGAACGAAAACCTGGAGCCATTCTAGTGACAGCTCTACCTAAAGGAGTTGGTGGCGTGCGACATTTTGTACCAAGATCTCCAATTATTAAAATTCCTTCAAGTTTAAATGCTAATGAGAATGATGTATTTGACGGATTGATTGATGAACCATCAATTTAAAAAAACTAATTTATATAAATTTATATAAATCATGAAGCTAGAATATATGCAATCTAAATTCTAAATTGTGACAAATATCTCGTTCTGCTGCTAAAATTTGATGTAATAAAATATCAATTTTAGGAACATCATTAATTACTACTTTAGAAGCTATCCATGTTACAGTACAAGCCTTAACTATTTCACTGATATTATCAATATTAATACATCTTAGATAATATTCCATGGCTAATACTTGAATATTTTTATTATTTGTATATTTTTGAATATAACGACTCACCCTAAATTTTTCAGTTTTGGAAATAAGAAATTTCTTATTTTTTAAAACTAAGAAATTTGGACTGGCTTGCTCATTCATAAAAGGATGACTTAAAACTTCTTTAATAGTGATTCTTCCATCAATTTTTAACATACTCATTAATAGATTATTAAATTCTGAATACTCTTCATGTTTAAATAATTCACAAAAATTAGGAGAGATAAAATCGATATTAAACTTTTTAATATCTGTATTTTTACCAAGATTATATTTCATTTGCCAATCAAGTATTGCATTAACTGATCTTTTGCGTAATCTTACTTTGAAATCTTTATCCTTTTTAAAACCTTTTTTAAGATCAATAGATCCTTGATATGGAAATAATAATTCTCCATAAGCTATTTCATAAAATGTACATCCTAACGACCATATATCAAGTGATTTATCCCAACCCTTCTTAAGCAAACATTCTAATGGTCGATGAGTAGATGTACAAACATTTTTAGTTAAGAGTGATTCTTGATCCCAATGCTTGGTTGATAATGTAAAATCTGTTAGTTTAACAGAATCATCTTGATATAATAAAATATTACTGCTTTTAATGTCAGCATGAATAATGTCCTCATTATGAAGGCATTCTACAGCTGAAGCAATTGAAAAGCACCACTTTCTTAATTCAGTTATGCTGGGACGGTGGTTATTTTTATCTTTTTTGGTATGATATAATAAATCTGTTTTAGCAGCTTCTTGAATAATATATAACTTGCTATCAGATGCTTGAATTCTAACGCTACTATTTAAATATGGATGAATAATACTATTCATTATGCTAGTTTCTAAAATATTCGGAATTCCATTTTTATCAATATTACAACATTTAATGGCTAAATTATTATTATTCTCATCAGTGGCGCTATAAACAGTTCCATATGAACCATGGCCTAATAATTTATCCGTAATATTAAATATATTAGAAGTTTTCTTTAAAGTATCACTTCTAACACTTCTATCCATCATATTTTATAATACTTTTTGAATTAAAATATGATTGATAAAAATATTTAATAATATAAATGTATTCATGCGAATGTCATGATTCTACTTATGGTACATCCAACGATAAAGGATGTAGCAGTAGTACATCCTCTAGAGAAACAAGGTGTAAGAAATGTGACAAAGTTGTTAAGAAATATTTTGTCACATGTCAGAAAATATTCTGCTGTCCTACTGGCCCTACTGGACCGGAAGGAACTGGCCCTACCGGTCCAACTGGCAGTTTAGGACCTACTGGCCCTGGTGTAGGTGATACTGGACCTATGGGAGAGACAGGACCAACTGGATCCACTGGCTCAAGTGGACCAACTGGCCATACCGGTAATACTGGATCCACTGGCTCTATGGGAGAAACAGGACAAACTGGATCCACTGGACATAGTGGATCTACTGGACATACTGGCCATACTGGACCTCAAGGTGAGACTGGCGATACTGGTCCGCAAGGTGATACTGGCCACACTGGACCTACTGGCTCTACTGGTGATACTGGACCTACAGGTGATGGTGATACTGGACCTCAAGGACCCACAGGACCTGGTGTAGGTGATACTGGACCCACAGGACACACAGGACCTCAAGGAGATATGGGATCTCAAGGCGATACTGGAGCTCAAGGCGATACTGGTCCAACTGGCCCCACTGGAGCTGGACCCACTGGTCCTATCGGTCCTACTGGATCTGGTAGTTCTGAAGTATTTTTAGTTCAAGGAGGAACAACACCAGCGTCTGATTCAGTTGAAGAAATTTATAGATCTGGAAGTATTTTAGTTTCTTCAACTAAGCAAACCAGATCGGATCCTAATGTAAAATTTGAAGTTTTAGATGGTCCTTCCAGCTTATCAAATAAAGATACCAACGTATTTACTAATGACTCACTGTCATTGATTTCAGGATCAGATAGCTGTGTTATAAATACAGCTAAAGATGGTATGACTATTTTAGGTTCCCATACATGTACAGGAACAGATATCGGTTCTATAATTAGTGCCACAGGTTGTACAATGAGTGGTGTGTATGGAAATATTACATGTTCAAGTGATTCATTAATTACTTCTGGCGACTATAATACTATTCAATCTGGATCAACTGGACATATTAGAGATTCTAATAATTGTAGTATTGTTGGATCTGAGGAATCCTTTATTGATGATTGCGAGAATAGTGTATGTTTAGCATCTAGACAAAGTCCATCAACTATCACAAACTCTAAAGAATCATCTTTAGTTGGAACATCTAAATGTGAAATAATCAGTTCCGGTAGAGCTGTTATTATAGCTTCTCAAAATCTAGATGCTGACGGAGAACAATGTTTAATATCTTCATCTAATGATGCTTCTGTAATCGCGTGTCAAGCTGGTAGAATTATTACCTCTAACACATCCACTATCCTAGCTTCTCAATCTGTCAGAATATCAGGATCATCTCGTTGTACATCATTATCATCTGTACGAGCGATAACTGAAGGACGCAATGACACAGTAATGTTTGGAAGAAATATTCATAGTATTCATAAGGGAGCTATCCAGATGCTATTTGGTGAAGGTGTTACCGTTCCTCCAACTCCTGTTAATCATGGATTAGGAGTTGCCATTCATTCAATAAGTGCTGGAAGTCCAATTTCTGAATGGCAAATAATCGCAGATCATATTGATACACCATTTGCAGATTACGGTGAGTATTTTTCATGGGATGATGATAATTTAACTAATGAAGACCGAAGAGGGCGCTTTGTAACTTATGGAAGTTTAGATCCAGGTAAAATTAAACTAGCTCAACCTGGAGATGAAGTTTTGGGAGTGGTTACTGGAAAATCTGGAGTTGTTGGTAATGCTGCAGAACTTGTATGGAATGGTTCTATCGAAAAGGATAAATTCGGACACTATGTCAAATATTATAGCAGGATTCATGCTCTCCAGAAGGCTGTTGATGATGTTGGTATTGATGCTTCTGGTAAAACTGAAGATGAATTAATTAAAATATTAGCAGAAAATGGAAGGTTGGTAGAATTTTTAGAAGCTGATGCTAATCAAGAACCAAAAATTCTTAAAACTAATACAAATTTTGATTCAAGTAAAGAATATGTTCCAAGAAGCAAACGTAATGAATGGACGGTTGTAGGTCTTATAGGGCAGTTGATTCTTCAAGAGTTGGTACCAGGAGATGTGGCTGTTGGTGGTCGTGTTGATGTTGGAATTGATGGGCTAGCAGTTACAGGCACTACTTATAAAGTTATGTCCAGAGTATCACCTGATACTGTCAAGATTTATTTCAAATAAAACAATTAAATAAAGTCAAAATTATTATTGGTAAGGTTTTGAATGTTAATAACTTAGGCACAAAAAGCATCACGGACTTTAATAAAATACACAATTTGACAACTTTAAATATATCTTATAACAAGTTAAGATACGGAGAGGCTGCATAACTTACACAATTTGGAGAAATTGTATTTTTAAAACTCTATAGTATACCGGTAATAAATAATGAAAACAAATTGATCAATTTAAATAATTTAGATGATCTGAATTATAATAATTAAAACTAATTATTATAATAATTAAAAATGAAAAATTTAGAAGATAGTCTAACTGGCTATCTTAGATCTTTGGATGTCTCAGATAACCAGTTAGGTCATGAAGGAGCTTACGAAATTTCAAAGATGTTAAACTTAACATCTTTGAATATTAATACTAACAATTTAGACCATAGGGGAGCTGCTGAAATTGCCAAAATGAAGAATTTGACATCTTTAATGGTTAGTAGTAACTATTTAGGTCCTAGAGGTGCGGATGAAATTTATAAATTAATTAATTTAGAATCTTTAGATATTTATAACAATCGCTTAGGTTCTGATGGTACCAATGAAATTTCTAAATTGGTCAAATTGAAATCTTTAAATATCCAAACTAATAATTTAGGCCATAGAGGAGCTGAAGAAGTTTATAAATTAACTAATTTAGAAACTTTGGGTATTAATAGTAATAGTTTGGGTCCAGGAGGAGCTGCTGAAATTGCCAAATTAATCAATTTAACATCGTTGGATATTCTTGACAATAATTTAGATGTTAGAGATATTGCTGAAATTGCTAAATTAATCAATTTAACATCTCTAACTATTAATGGTGATCAAATTAGACAAGGTATTGATGAAATTATACATTTGTCTAATTTAAAGTATTTTAATATTGGTTATAGTCAAATAGGACCTGAAGAGGCCGCCAAGATTGTCAATTTAACCAATTTAGAATCTTTAGGTATTGGGGGTAATAATTTAGGACCTGAAGGTGCTGGTCAAATTGCTAAAATGAGTAATTTGAAATCTTTGGATATTAGCAATAATAGATTAGGACCCGAAGGTGCTGGTCAAATTGCTAAAATGAGTAATTTGAAATCTTTGGATATTAGCAATAATAGATTAGGACCCGAAGGTTCTGCCGAAATTAGCAAAATGAAGAATTTAACATCTTTGGCTATTGGTTATAATAATTTAGGTCATGAAGGCTCTTACGAAATTATCAAAATGGCTAATTTAACATCGTTGAATATTGATGGTAACGATTTAGGACCTGAAGGTGCTACTGAAATTGCCAAAATGAGTAATTTGACCGATTTAAATATTAGTGGTAACTATTTAGGTCCTAGAGGAGCTGATGAAATTGTCAAAATGAAGAATTTGACATCTTTAGTAATTAACAATAATGATATTGGTATGAATGAACTTATTAAACTTGGAAAAATGCCCAAGTTATTATCTTTAATAATTAAAGATAATAAGTTTTTTTATGTAAATATTGATGAAATTAATGAAATGTTTAATTTGACCACCTTGCAAATTAACTAATATAATTTTATTGTATAGCTCTAAGAGCCTGTAGACGTTGTAAGTCTTGAAGCTCTATTTCATTTTGATGAATATTTTCTTTCATCTTCTTCTTTTTATTATGATTTATCACAGCATAAATAATAAATCCAATTACTAATACTCCTACACCTGAAAGAGAAATAATAGCAGCAACTACTAATTTATCGTATGCATTCTTCAAGCGCTTATCTTTTGAAGTTTTTCCACTAGGCTTAAAATTTTTAGACTTAGTCATATTATCGGCGGCAATCGCAGCTAGAACCCCAGTTATACTCGTTAAAATAACTGCTATAATTAAAAACAATGAAGTTTCCATTTCACCCTTTGGATTGAACCTGTTCTTTTTGGAAGTGGTGAATCCTTCCCCCTCCTCAAGAGCTTCACCAGCTTCACCAGCTTCACCAGCTTCACCAGCTCCTGATCCAAAAACTGCGATAAATCCAAAAATAGATAAAATTACTAGCAATATAAACAAAGCTACAAGAAACCAAGTCACTATTGCTCCCCATAGAGCTTGTACATACGCTGCATTAAAATGAGGATCCTCATTACGATCAGGTTTCAATTTTATCTCAGCACTGGTAATCAATCCACCAGATACAATCCAAATGATTATTAATGAAACTCCAAACAGAATATTATAAAAAGAAGACATTTTATAATATTTAAGTTTTTTAAAAGATGAATATTATAATCTACATAGACAAGTGATCAAATTTAACTGATTTTCACAATCATAAATAATATTACACCGACTACTTGTCATTTTAGAATAATTAAAATGGAAAAATTACAGAAACAACTATATAAAATGATACCCATAAAGTTTTGAACGGATTAACAATGGTACAGGATCTAGAATAATAATTTCCAAGATGAAGAATCTTAATAGCCTATATATTAGTGATAATTTACAATCTATATGATAAATGTCTATCAAAAATTTGTTATAGTTAGAGACTCAATAGAAATTTATGAAATCTATCCCTCAAATTTAACTGTAAAGTATTAATATAATAAAGATCATTATTTGGTTCGACCACATAATCAAAATCTTTATCATCAATCAATATATATGTGCCTGATAAAATTGTGCTAGAATTCCACAATTTATATATACAATATTTTGCACCTATAAAATTGAACATTGTATATATAATCTTCTGTATATATAAACAGAAGATTATATATTTAGATCACTGATTATAAATACAAAATATACAGCAGAATCAGTTAGAATACACTGATCAAGTTAAACCGAACGTTTTTAAAAAATGAATTTATAATCTACATAATGGACACTTATCAAGAATTTTAAATTCATCATGGCTTCTAATTTTAAATTTATCGGACCACTTTTTAACTAATTTTTCGTAAGCACAAATAATATTCCATTGACTACTTGATATTTTTATTTCAGGATGTTCTTCTTGGATCATATCGGATAAATTATTATGAAGTCTATCATAATAATTCTCAATTCTTGGAAATGGAAATGATGGGAGATAATTTGATGTTTCAAAATAGATTGTTTTGAAACAATCTAAACAAATATAATGATTACATCTTGGCATAGCGCATCCATCTTTAATATCTAAGCAAATTGGACAGTCAATTTTATTTGAAAATCTTAGTTTTCCATTTGATTCTTTAAATAAATTGTGACATTCATCACAGAATTCACCATGGTAACCGAGCATCCAAGATGGAAAACTCTGCTTACAAACTTTAAAATTCAAACAATTAATTGGCCTACAATTATAATTACATATCCAATTAATTTTTATACTATATTGACATTTCATATATGAAATG
>JASFYV010000158.1:0-14733 GCA_045046925.1 Candidatus Marithrix sp.
TACAAGATTCAAATGGTTATACTTTAACAGTTAATGGTGATGTTGTTAATAATGGAACTATCTCAGATAATAGTTATCTTTATTTAAATATTTCTGGCAACATCCTAAACAACGGTACATGGAACAACTCCCGAACCACCCTTACTTTCCCCAGCAGCAAATTCCGTATGACCAACACCCCAACTTGGGAAGAACCAAAAAACACCAGCTCCTACGAAATTACCGACTACCTCACCACCCAACACCATTGGCAAATCAGTGCGGATGGCAACACATGGTCAGAACAAAGAGGAATTAATGACCCAAGTTTGGTTGCGACTGTGGCAGAAGTAATAACTCCACCCGTCCAAGACTCAAACGGTACTATTTCTGGTTTTATACGTACTCCTGAAGGACAAGGCATAGCCAATATTTCACTTTGTTTAGTTAGCTATGGAGAAGAAATAAGCCACTGTGATGGCAACATTCGTACCGATGCAAACGGATATTTCACATTCAATGAAACCTTACCTAACAATAATTACAACATAGAACCGAATTACACTTACGAATCTGGACAACTTGCCTTTAAACCAGAATTTCAAGAAATTACCATAGCAAACAACACGATTGAAAATATTGATTTTACTGCTACACTAATTACCACAGACGATGATCATGGTGATACACCTTTCGCCTCAACCCCAATTCCTCTCAATGGTAATATCTCAGGACAAATGAATACTGATTTTGACCGAGACTGCTTTAAAATTGACGTACCAAGCTATGGTCTTTTAACAGTTAATATTACCAGTAATGCAAATATCTATGCACTATTAGCCAAAATAACTAATAGAGGTGGAGAAAGACTAATCACCGAAGAAGGTAAAAACTTCAATATATCCCAAGAATTAGAAGCAGATAGCTACTATCTTTGTCTTGATGGCCAACAAAATTATAGCTTCAACACAGCTTTCATACCACTGCAAGCTAGTTCTTGCAACTCAGATAACTGTACAGCGAGCTACTCAGTATCAAATGAAGCCGCCAACATACCATGTATAGTTGCACCAGGACTTGGTACATTTGAAGCCGAGTTAACCATGATACCAAACAGCAATCCACCTCGTTTAGCTCTATCTGGCATCAAACAAGTCAGCCAAGATTGTGCTGGCAGACCATCCTTATACTTACCAGACATCGGAAAACTAAATATTCCCGAACTCAACATCCCAGAATTAGGTGACATATTTGACGTAACTTTAGGATTATTTAAACAAAGTGAACGACCTGAATTTACGATTGAAAGTGTGAAGCCATCATTAAAACAAATCCTGTCATCTTTACCAAATAATAAGTTAGTTTTTACCGCAGATGTATATGGTGAAACTCATGTGGTAATTTTAGAAAGAGTTGATAATCCATCTGATCCTGATGGTATATACTGGCGAAAGGAAAGTTCAAATCGTACTGGTTCTCCAAAAAATATCACGGTTATTTTTCAAGAAAACATTGACTTAGCTTTCAATGGTATTAAAGGGTATGATTATCCTTTTACTTTAGAACATGACTACAATAATCCAAATGATAAAACAGAGCGACGCTGGAGATATGTAACCTGTGATGACATACTCATACCTAGTTATCATGGTTTTCCTGATTTTTTCAAAATAGAAAATCCTAGCTGTCGCCAAAAAGCCTATGCAGAAAGATTCTTAACGATTGTTGATCATATATTAAGAATTGCAGAAGATCATCATAATTCCTTAATGCTTGCAATGGGCGAATCTAATGAAGAAGGTCAAGCAAAAATGAAGCATGCAATGGAGATGGTTGGTGGTTTTAAAAGCCTTCAAGCTTTGGGCAGTGGAGAAGTCAAAAAAATTGCTATTGCTATAGTTGGTGAAGTAGGAAGCGAGATTTCAAAACAAACAGGAATTATAATTTCTGAACAATTTGGTGGAGAATGGGGAAAGGAAGTGTGGAAATGGTTTAATACAGCCGCTTCTGACACAATCTTTAAAAACCTAGATTCTAGCAAACTTGGAAAATTAAATATAGCATCTACTACTGAGTTTGCTGTCGAAAAAATGTTTGAAATTGGAATGAATGCTATCTTTACTGCTGGAATTGAGGAAGAACTGGAAAGAGTGAATGAAATTCGGATTTTAAGGGAATACCTGAAATTATATTTTGGCTATGGTGCTAACCAAAGAATGCTTGCAAAAAGTTTAGGATTTTCGCCAGATATTCATACAAAGAAAATTGTCCAGACAATTGCAAAAAATGCAGGATTAAGTGATTGGGTATTTGCTGAAGATTATGAATATGAAATAATTTTAAATTCTATTAACAAATATTGGAAAGTGGTGACACGATTAAGCCAATAGGCCATATAGTAGAACCAACCATTTGTCAGAATCAGGATTTACCAGATTAAATGATTTTCAAGATGAGATTTTTATCCGGTGAATCCTGATTCTAACAATTGTTATTTTTCCTAATAAACGTCACAAATCTGTTGGAAAAGAAACTGGGAAACCGTATTGAACGTTTCAATTGTACCATGAGACAACGTATTTCACGTTTAGTTCGGAAAACTCTTTTCCAAAAAGCTTTCAAATCATATAGGAGCCATTTGGGTAGGGATTATTCATCATTATAATATTATTTAATTTTATGCACCATTACTTCGTTCAGGACTACCCAAAATTTTGGGAGTTCAAAAGAAACAAACTTTATTCTGAAGAAACATTGAATAATTGGAAACAAAGTATTTGGTATAAGCTACTAGATTTAAAACCAGATTTAACCATTAAAGACAATGAAGGACTTACAGCTAAAATGATGGCTGAAAGATATGCTATGTCATCATTTATTTTAGATACTGACGCAAACTAAATGCAAATATATGTAGAATGTAATAAGGAACGAATTGCATAAGTTATAACTTAGTAAATTAGATATACTGAACCGTAACTTGTAAATTCATTGCATTCTACCTGAAATCTATTTTATATAACCTACATAACTCCAAAATATAACCTATTCAAATCCCAACTCCAGCAACATCATACTAACCTCTCTATTATCCTGAGAATGATGGTCATATTCATTAGGAGAATGCGTCATTTCTGCTTCTAGTTGTAAAAATACTATGTCGTTAGTTATTAAAGATAACTGTTTAAATTGCAGCTCATTATAGCCAATTTTAATCGCTTGACTAGCAAATTTTTCATTGTCAATGGTTACAGTAAGTTGATTAGAATAATCCAGCCAAGTTTCTGGTACATAAGCTTTAATAACAAAAGTTAAGTTAGCAGAAGTTGGTTTAGAAATAATACCCAAACATCTCTTTCCCATCCAATGATCAAAAAACACTCCATCAAAATCTTTTGGTGTTATTTGCTGAAAATAACTGGCAGGAATAGCTGGTTTACAATTACTTAACTGCTGATTAAGAGCTACTAAATCATCGTAAAATGGTTTTGGTTTGCCTTTAGCATCAATGATCCCATTTTCTTGCCAAATTTGATATAAGTAAAAATCAGTCACTAGAATTGGGCTACCTAAATTCTCTAAGCGTAGCTCATGATTAAGATAAAAAGGAATATTTTCTAAATGAATATCCTGCCAAACATCACTCTCTTCTGGAGTAATATTAACTGTATGAATTATTTCATTTTTATGTAAAACAGTAAGCTTTAATTCACCAGTTCCATCAGCAGTTTTTAATTTGAAATCTAATTGGAAAGGTTTGCCTTTAACATAAGGAACTCCAACACACCAAGCTAATAATTGACTGAGTGTACCGCCTGTACTTAATAATACAGCTTGACTATTATCATTAGATACAATTTCAGCGTTCTCTAACTTCCAGCATGGATAATCTCGAGCAAATATACCATTTTTCAGTGCATTAGCTCGTACATCTCGCAACGTCCACATGCCATAACCAACAGTATTATGTCGTAAAATATCTACAACTCCAGCCAAAAATTTCGGCATTTCAGCAGCAGTGATACCAGTATTATGTTCAAACCCTGGAGTGTTATCAATAAAATTAAATTGGTCAATAAAAATTAAATTATTGGTTTTAGCCCGAATATAGTCAAACATAAACTGCATACGTTGCAGAATAGCCGTTGCTGATTCCAATCCACCATTGTTGGAAGCTCCCCAAGCAGGAGTGTAATAAATTGTACTAATATTAGTATCATTAGTTAAATCAAAGGTTTGCTCATGGCAAATATGGCTATCTTCCTGTGGATCACAATCAGTCCGAATTTCCATCGACAAAGCTGGAAAATGTTGTTTAGATTGCTTAAAGATTACATTAATTAAAATGTCATCCCAAAACTCACAAAATAGATGAATTGCACTAGATTTAAATTCTGGAATTGGTACTTCAGTATAATTAGTGAATGGCTGTTTATAACGATTAGCCAGCTCATCTAAACTATAATTTGCTTGTAAATAATTTTGATAACCGCTACGAGTTGCGAATAATAAACGTTGATCTAAAGGAATATGAGTTAAATCCATGAAAAAGAAGTCTTCCCATGTGAGAAAACCACCTAAAACATTGATTCTCGATTTAACTATCGACCACAATCGATCTAAGTAATCACACCACGCTTGCATGGTTGCAGTATCAGCTCCAATGACCACTTGTCGTAAAAAACCTTCGGGTTCACTATCTGGCCCATTATCATGACTATAACCAAGCCGTAATATTACTTGTAAATCAAATTCTTGAATCCTATCCAATAGCTGTTCAAACAAAGTAAAATATTCTTCATAATAAGTTATTGGTTGCACTTTAGTCTGAAAGCCAACCCAAGGAATTAATAAAATTACTGTATTAAAACCAATTGATTGAATAAATTCTAATTCGGCATCAACTTGGTTTAAGTTTAAATAACTCCAAAAATTAGCAGCCCAACCCTGAGCTAAAAAATGAGTTGCCAATATTTTTCCATTTGGAATCCTAAATTTAATTGGTTGGTTAGCTTCAAATCGGAAAGCTGCTTCTTCGTGGGAGGATTGTGGTGGTGGCAATGGATGATTGGATAATGTGTTCCACCATTTGGCTTGAAATTTTTTCCGATTAATAGCTTGATAGGCTTTATAACCAGTTTGAATATCAGTTCCTGCTGTTATTCCTTCATGATGAATTACTTCAGAATCATGGCAGTAGATAACTTTATAACCAGCTGCCCGAGTTGCAAAACATAGATCGGTATCTTCATAATAGGCTGGGGCATAACGTAAATCGAATCCACCAATTTGCTCCCATAATGCTTTCCGAATCATTAAACTAGCCCCAGAACAGTAATCAACTTCTCGATTTTTATTATATTTAGGTTCGCTAGGTTCTTGTAATCTCCCGTAATTCCAACCACTTGCATCACTAAAAATAATTCCACCGGCTTCTTGTAATTGACCATTTGGATAAATTAATTTAGAACCAGTGATACCAATTTTTGGGTCAGCATCCATAACTTTAACCATATTTGCCAACCAGTTTGGTAGAACTTGAGTATCATTATTCAAAAATAAAATAAACTGGCCTTTAGCAATATCAGCACCTTGGCGACAGGCTTCAACAAAACCTTTATTATTTTGATTATTAATAACTTGGAAAGCACCTTGTAATCGTTTGCATAAATCTATAGTTGCATCACTGGAAGCATTATTTACTATAATAACTTCTTTAGTTATTTCTGGATCATGTTTTTGTAAGGTTAACAAACAGTTATAAGTATATAATACTTTATTAAATACCGGAATTACAATGCTAACCGTAGGTTGAGAAACATCTGATAACACTATAGGTTGTGAAGTTATAGTATTAATAAACTGTGGCAACATTCGATTGCACCAAATTGCTACCGAATTATCTTTGGTTGCATCTGTTGAATAGATAATAATATCCAATGGTTTGCCAGCAATACAGGTTTGTATAGTTGAAAAAGGTATATCAATATATTCATTATCAACTAAAAAATTAGCATGAAAACTATGGCTAAATTCATTTATTTTTATAGTTATATGACAATTATTAGCTCTACAATAAGTTCCAAATCTTAATCTTATTCCGGTTATAATATCCTTGTTAGGAATCAAGTTAAAATGAATGCTTGCATCTGCCAAAGAAATTGCTATATCACCATCTGGAGTGGTTGGAGTTATAGTTTGACGTTGATTACCTAATAGAATAGCTGTCGGTAATTTATTGGTGATAGCTGGTTTATATAATTGGTTAGATTTAAAGTATTTTTTTAGGAAATTCATAGAGTTACTTATTAAATAAATTTACATATGGACGAATAAGTTGAGAATAGATCTAATTTTTCTGAAAGCTTTCTAATAATGCTTTAGTAAAAACTTTTTTAGTTGGAATTCGTGAATTATTAGTTTGTAAAATACGTTCTATTAATGTGTCAATATTTGGAATTTCACTATGAAATAATTGGTATTTTACACGTTGAGACTGAGTTTTTATAGTTTCAAATGCTGTACGAATTATTTGAAATTGTTCTGGATTATGTTCTGGTGGATATTGACAAATTTTCTGTAAATAAGCTTTCTTTACTTTTTCATCAGTTGTATTTTCGGTTACTTCTAAGATATCAAAAGGCGTTATCATTTTTTTCTCCCAGATGCTATTGGCATGCCTAATTCTTCAAATTGTTTAATAATTTCTTGCATTTCTTCAAATCTAATATTATCTTTTTGTTCCAGTTTATCTATATTAGTTTCCATTTTTTCCAATACTGCTTCTAATTTTTCTTCATCAAGCAAGCTATCAAAAAAAGGATTTTTGGGAAATATGCCTTCATACATTTGCTCTACAAATTTTGCAATCATTATTGCAGTATATTCATCACCTTGTTGTTTAGCGTTATCGGCTGCTTTTTGAAGTTTATCAAGCTGTTGTTCGGAAAGATACCAGACAGTTCCTTTAACAATCCCATAAATTTGATAAAAGATAAAAGCAGGTTGTTGTTTCCAACGTTTAAGAGAATTAGTAGCAAATTTTTCTAATATTTCATGATGTTCTATATTTTTCAAACATTTGCATAAACTAAGCATGTCATGTTTAGGAAGCTTTATTTTAATAATATTTAAAATATGAGCTTTAATTTGCTCAATTGTATCATATAAAAAAATTATTCCTTCTTTAGCATAATGATTAATTAAATTAATTAGTTCTAATACTTCATGTTGGGTTGGTAAGTTTTTAATGGCAAGCAACTTAAGTTTGGGATCGGTAACTAAAGGATAAATCATATTAAAATCAATATTTTGTTTCTGGGTAATGATTACTAATTGGAATAATCCTAAAATCCCGCCACCAGCTAATTGTACTCCTTCTTGTAATAACATTATTGCTTGTGGATATTGTTTAGTAAGTATTTGTAACTGTTTTGAATTGATTGGTTTTAATGGTTTAACTTCTCGTTTTTCAATTAAGCGTATTGGTTTGATAAATTTTTGTTCTTGTAATTCTAACAAACCTTGATTAATTTGAATAATACCAGTAGCAGTTCTTTCAAATTTAGTAGCTTCTTGTAATTCTTTATGAGCCAAAGGATATCTAGCATTTTTTATTAATTTCTGAGCATGTGCTATATGAGAAGAACTAGCTATATTAAGAGCTTTTATGTTAATTGGATCAGTTTTTAATAAAGTTACTGCATATTTGAGAGCTTTTTTGAATGATTTTCTATCAGTCGCTGCTTCCATCGCCATAAATAGAATATCATTATCTTGTGGTAATTGTATAACTGCTGTTTCAATCCATTTATAGCAATCTTTCAGTTGCTTATTTTTCTTATACCATAAGATTAAATCAAGGAAGCATTCTTTATCATTTGGATCAAAGTTAAGGCTTTCAATAAGAAATTCAGGTGCATATTTTTTATCTAAAAATTCACCATATTGTTTTAAAATTGCCACTTGATGTCTAAAAATAAGAGCAATTTTAAGTGAGTTTTGGTTGCGGTTTTTGGTTAGTATTTCTATACATATTTGCCAATGTTTTTTAGCTATTAATAATCTATCTTGCTGTTCATAATTTAATGCTAAAATCCGATTTTTTTCAAATTCAGATAAAGGAGTAAATGCTTTTTCATATAGTTTAATTCCGCTTGGATAAGTTGGCAAGATAGCTAAACAACTCTGTTGAACATACTGTTCTCCAAAAGTTTTTTTATTATCGATAAGAAGTTCTAATATTATCTTATTGCTTATTTTTCTCTGGCTAATTGTTTTAAGAGTGGTAATAGTTTTAAATTGTTGTTTATTCCAACCTTTTAAATCACTAATAAATTCTCGTTCAGTTAAATTAAGTTCGGCAAATTTTGTTAATAAATTTATATTAGGTGGTGTTATCACCAATTTAATTAATTTAGCAAATTTACTATATGGTGAATCATTCGCTATTTTTGACAATAATTTATTAGCTAAATCCTGATCGGAGTAGATAATAAGTAAAGCTTTAAATATAAAATGAAAATCTCGATAAGGAGAACGAAACGGAATTTGACTAATATATTCTTCGCATAATAGTTTATTATTTTGATGATATGCAGTTAATGCTTGTTGAATAATTTGATAATGTTTTGCCAAAGGAATATCTTGAGGAAAGGCTATCATAAACTCGGAGTGTTCTTTAAAAAATAATATTCCAAGTTTAGTTAATAATAATTGCAAAGTTTCTGATGATAAATATGTATTAGCTTCCATCAATGAACTAACAGCACGACTATAATATCTAGCTTCAACCAACCAATAAATATATTGTTCAAATAACTCCTTGTTATTACATATAATCGCTCTATTTTCCCACAAAACTACTGCCTCTTTATACATGCCTTTAGTTGCTAAATTTTCAGCTCGTAATAAATATGCCTTAGCTAACCCAGCTTGCCATTCTTGTCGTTGTTCAATTTTCAATAATTTTTTATAAATATCCGTAGCTTCCTTATATTTACCTTTTATTAAAAGTTCATTGGCTTTTTGGGCTGATAATGGTTGATTTAGGAAGGATTTTTTCTTTTTTGTCATTGTTTGAAATTAATGCTTGTCAGGTTAGGAGAATTTTAGTCATAAAAACTAGTTTTAAACTATCAGTAAAATTTGTCCTTGAAGAAATATTTCTATACAAAAACAATAAATATATCAATAAATATATCAATAAATTATTATATTTAGATAGTATATTTTATAAATGATGTAATCATCGTTGGTATGGCTTAATGTTGGTATGGCTTAATTTAGATAAATATGTTATAGTGATCAAAATCTACATATTCTAATAAAATTGTATATTTTTTCACTAGAATAGTCAAGAATTGATTCTTAGTCAATTATTTTTTCAAGTATTGAATAAGCTGTTTTTTAGTAAGTTTGGTAGTTAGCAGTTTAAAACTACTATTTATGTAAATTACTAGTATTTTCAAGAGTATATCACTAAAGGTAAGGTCTTTTGACATGACTGAAGGCATAGATGATAAAGGTAAACGTCGTTTTTTAATTGCGGCGACATCAGTTGTTGGGGCTGTTGGGGCTGGTTTTGTAGCAGTTCCATTCGTGATGTCCCTAAAACCGAGTGCAAAAGCACAAGCAGCTGGAGCTCCAGTTGAAATTGATATCAGTAAGATTGAGCCAGGCGAAAAAATTACTGAAGAATGGCGTGGAAAACCAGTTTGGGTTGTTAGACGGACTGAAAAGAATCTAGCTGATTTAGTAACTTTGGATGCTAAACTAGCTGATCCTAATTCTGACGTTGAACAACAACCGGCGTATGCTAAAAATCCAAGCAGAGCTATTAAATCAGAATATTTAGTAGTAGTTGGAATCTGTACTCACTTGGGTTGTTCACCAACTCATGTTAAAGCAGATGATCCAGCCGGAGCTGGAATTGATCCAGATTGGAAAGGAGGATTTTTCTGTCCTTGTCATGGTTCTAAATTTGATTTAGCTGGACGCATTTACTCTGGTTTGCCAGCACCAACTAATTTAGTTGTCCCGCCTCATACTTATATCAATGATAGCCGTATTTTAATCGGTGTTGATCAAGAAGGAGCTGCTTAATGGCTAAAATATTAAATGCAAGTTTGGAATGGGTAGACGCACGTTTCCCATTAACGAAGATGTGGAATGAGCATTTAGGGAAATATTATGCTCCCAAGAATTTTAATTTTTGGTATTATTTTGGTTCATTAGCTTTAATGATGTTAGTGTTACAAATTCTCACCGGAATTTTTTTAGCTACTAACTATAAACCAGATGCTCAAATGGCATTTGCTTCAGTAGAATACATCATGCGTGATGTTGATTACGGTTGGTTGATTCGCTACTTGCATTCGACTGGTGCTTCCTTCTTCTTTATCGCTGTTTATCTACATATGTTCCGAGCCTTATTATATGGATCATATAGAAAACCTCGTGAGTTGATTTGGATCATTGGAATGCTTATTTATGTTTGCCTAATGGCTGAATCTTTCTTGGGTTATTTATTACCTTGGGGACAGATGTCTTATTGGGGAGCTCAAGTTATTCTTTCCTTATTTGGGGCAATTCCAATAGTAGGTGAAGATTTAGCAATTTGGGTACGTGGTGATTTTGTAATTGCTGATGCCACCTTGAATCGATTCTTTATTTATCATGTAGTAGCAGTACCAATGGTCTTATTAGGTTTAGCAGTAGTGCATATTATTGCTTTACATGAAGTAGGTTCTAATAACCCAGATGGTATCGAAATTAAGAAAAATAAAGATCCAAAAACTGGTATTCCAATAGATGGTATTCCTTTCCATCCTTATTATTCAGTTAAGGATATTGTAGGTGTAACGGTATTTTTAATACTCTTTTCCGCAGTAGTATTCTATGCACCAGAATTAGGTGGTTATTTCCTTGAAGCTAATAACTTCTTCCCAGCTGACTCGATGCAAACTCCAGAACATATTGCACCACTTTGGTATTTTACTCCATTTTATGCCATCTTACGTGCAGTCCCAGATAAGTTAATGGGCGTAATAGCTATGGGTGGATCTATCGTAATTTTATTTGCATTACCATGGTTAGACCGTAGCCCAGTTAAGTCTATTCGCTATAAAGGCCCAATATTTAAATTTGCCTTATTCTTATTTGTAATAGCTTTCTTTGGTTTATGTTATTTAGGTATGCAAGCTCCAACTGCAACTAAAACTTTGTTTGCTCAAATATTTTCTGCTATTTACTTTGGATTTTTCTTGTTAATGCCATTCTATTCTAAGATAGATAAGACTAAACCAGTACCAGAAAGGTTAACATAATGAAAAAATTGATTACTACTTTAATTTTACTGTTGCCTAGTATTGGGTTTGCGTCTGGTGGTCCCGCATTACAACATGTTGATAATGATTTAACTGATAATGATTCTCTAAAAGCTGGGGCTCAGTTGTTTGTTGATTATTGTTCTGGCTGTCATTCAGCTGATTATGTGCGTTTTCAACGTGTTGGGAAAGATATTGGAATTTCCGATGAAGAGTTGCTGAAGGATTTTATGTTCAGTGCGGATAAAGTCGGAGAAACCATGGGCATTGCAATGGATAAAGCAGATTCTAAGAAATGGTTTGGAGTTATTCCTCCTGATTTGAGCGTAATTTCTCGATCTCGTGGAACAGATTGGTTATATACTTATCTGATGACTTTTTATTTGGACTCTTCCCGTCCATTCGGAGTAAACAATTTGGTATTTCCTGATGTTGGCATGCCGCATGTAATGTGGGATCGTCAAGGTTGGCAAGAACCAGTTTACGAAGAACATGATGGCCATAAGGTTATTACTTCTTTGAAGCTGATAGGTCCAAAAGATAAAGCTGAACAATATAAGAAAGATGTAACTGATTTAGTAAACTTTCTTGATTATATTGGTGAACCAGCTAAATTGCAGCGTCTTGCTTTAGGTTGGAAAGTAATTCTTTTCTTATTTATTTTCTTAATCTTCGCTATTTTGTTGAAGAAAGAATATTGGAAGGATATACATTAAGTTATTTGAAAATGTCGGGTTATGCTTTGGCTGGCCCGATACTTTCATCTTAAATAAATTATTTTATAATATATGTCTTATGGTACTCTAAAAACTTATGAAGAAGTTGCGTTAAAGTTTGAAATTCAGTTGCAAGAACAAATCTTTATGCAGCAAAAAGTGATTAGTATCAGTAAAGAAATGTTAAGTTTAATTCAGAATAATTTACAACTCCGACGTAATTATGTTAGTGAAAGTGCAATTTGCGAAACCATGATTTCTCCTATCTTAAATATAATCTCTAATGCTAATGATTTACCATTATGGTCACATATGCGTTTTGATGTAGACGAAAAGGATGGATTAATAGGTATACCAGATTTTCTGATCGCACCAGCTTCTCCTATTGGAACAATTTTTACTCAGCCAGTTATTTGTGTAGCTGAAGCTAAGAAAGAGAACTTTAATGAAGGTTGGGCTCAGGCCTTATCTGAAATGATTGCTGCCCAACGTTTTAATCAAGATGAAAATTTAGAGATTTTTGGTATTGTAACGACTGGTAGTATTTGGCAGTTTGCTAGTTTACGATATAAGGTTTTAAAGATGGATGTCATTAGCTATTCTGCACTGGAAAACTTACCAAAATTATTTAACTGTCTGAATTGGTTATTTTCTGAAGCCAAAGCCTAAAAAACTATGAAAGATTTAGTATTAGATATTAAAAATGTTGGTTTAATCAAAGAAGCTAGTATTAAAATAAATGGGTTAACTGTTATTGCTGGGGAAAATGATACTGGGAAGAGTACAGTTGGGAAGAGTTTATTCTATATAAATCATACCTTAAAAAGTACAGTAGGTAAAACAGTAGATATAATTGGTAAAAATATAGGTTTTTTTGCTAAACCTTCTAATAGTTATTTTGAGGATATTTTTGATTTCCCGTGTTCAGGAATCAAAATAAGTTTTAATGGTAATCAAGATGATTTTGCAGATAGTGATTTTAAAAGTTATGTAGATAATGCTTTTTATACAACTTTTATTGAAACTCCCATAGTTACTAATTTATTTCATTTATTTTCAAATTTAGATACTATTCAAAATGATATACCATTTAAAATTAATTATCCTTATACTTTAAGGGTTTTATATAAACAACTGAAATTAGAATTAAAAGATGAGACTGATTTAAATAAAATTGAATTTATAGATTATTTAAAAAATATTATGGATGGAGAGTTTATATCACATTCATTAAAAGAGATTATTTTTAAAAGAAACAATCAAGAATTTGGTATAAATTCAGTAGCGATGGGAATTAAAAATTTTGGAATTTTACAACTTTTAATAAAAAATAATTATTTAACTAAAGATTCTATATTAATAGTAGATGAACCAGAAGTACATTTACATCCTAAATGGCAACTTGCATATGCAAAATTTATAGTTGAACTGGTAAAAAATGGAGTAAAGGTTTTAATAACTTCTCATAGTCCTTATATGGTAGAAGCATTTGAATTATATTCAAAAAAAGAAAGCATAAATGCCAATTTTTATTTAGCAAATAAGAAAGATAATTATTCTATAATAGAAGATGTTGGTGATGATTTAGAACCTATTTATAAAAAGTTAGCCGAACCAATCAATGAATTGGAAGAATTGTTGGAAGAATTAGATGTTAAATAATATAACAAAAGATTTTATCAAAAAAAAGTATTTTGATACTTTGAGCAATATAAGTTTTGATGATTCTAATCAAGTTAGTCTGTTTGAAAGTAATAAGAAATATGTTAACTTTGATATAGTAATAAAAGATTTTTTTTCTGATAAACTATTAAGTTCTTGTGATTTACTTATTTGTAAAAATCACAAAATATATTTAATAGAATTTAAAAATAGCACTAAGGTAAAATTAAATAAACATAAAATAGAATTAAAACAAAAAGCTTCCGAAAGTTGGATGATTATTATAAAACTTTTATTTGAATATAATATATCATTGGATAAATTTCTTAAAAAATATAAACTAATTCTAGTTATTATTTATAAAACTTCTGAAAACAATACAAATAGTAGGAATAAAATTAATAAACATATTGCAGAGAAAGAAAGCATATATTTTGGATTAGAGCGATATAAGGATTTTTACAGTGAAATTATAACTACTGACAAAAAAACTTTTTTAGAAAAATATGATTATTTTGATTGGAAAAAATGATAGAAAACTTTTCAATAACTAATCTAGCAAACATTAAATATTTAAAAATTAATAATCTGTCCAATATTAATGTTTTTACTGGTGAAAATGATACTGGTAAGACTATGATATTAAGTGTTTTATACACATTAACTAAATCATTAGAAAATCTCAATCGAGGTGATGAAAATAAAACGTTTAAAGAAATTATTAGTGAAAAATTATATTGGACTTTTCAAGTTAATAAACTAGGTGATTTAGTTAGTAAAGATAGAGAAGATAAATCTGAACATTGTAAAATTAAGATAACTTATAGATAAGCAAAAAATATTAGTAAAATTTGGTGATTCTGCAACTAAACTAATTAGAAATATCACTGACATTGTGGAAAATCGGCAGGAAAACTCTATTTTTATTCCAGCCAAAGAAGTATTATCACTTTTTTCTATTATTAAAAAGTCAAGATTGATTGATAAAACTTTTGGGTTTGATGATACTTATTTGGATTTAGTTATAGCTTTGGAACAAGAACCATAGA
>JASFYV010000159.1:0-8839 GCA_045046925.1 Candidatus Marithrix sp.
GTAACTAGGTCTGTAAGTAGTCTGTATATAAATCAAAAATAGTTGTCTTATTCATAAGTTAATTTTAGCAAAATTTCAACTACTGCGTAACATCAGTTAATACTCACGGTCAATTCTCCATATAATATAGCGTTTCCCGTTTGTATAAGGTGCAAGATTTCTGGAAATCCACTACGCTCCATTCCCGAAACAAGTAAAATGTACTTCACTTAATCGGAAAATGCTATACTCATTCTTTGGCAATAATATTTTAGCTTCAAATACCTTGCTTTATGAATACAAATGTTGATATTAAATGTGTTTCCCAGTCCATTACTTGCCTATTAAATATAAATTTATGAGTTATTAATACTTGAGCTTTATTTTTAACTCTTAATTCGCATTATATGCGTATATTCAGGAAAATATTATGTTAAAACAACTCTATTTTATATTTACAATAGCTATATTAGGAAGTTTTACCTCCACAATTAAGGCTGAAACTGATTGTAATACTGTTCTAGGAATGCCGATAGAACAATGTGAAACTTTATTACAAATTTATCAAACAACCAATGGTGATTCTTGGGTAAATAATACTAACTGGAATGGTGAAGACCCGAATAACTTTGCATTAATTACAACTAATACCACTGGTAACGTATTGGAATTAAAACTTAATGATAATGGTCTTACTGGTTATTTACCTAATTTAAGCAGTTTAACTGAAACAACTCAATTAATTTTACATAGTAATAAAATAGCTGGTAATGTACCAAACTTATCTAATTTAATTAATTTAACTCATGTTAATTTGCGTAATAATCAATTTAGCGGCTCAATTCCAGATTTTAGTGGATTAGCTAAACTAGAAAAATTATCTTTATATCATAATCAACTATGTGGCCAAATTCCAGACTTAACTGGGTTGGATAGCCTACAAGAGCTTGATCTCAGCCATAATCAATTGAGTGGTCCAGTTCCAAATTTTAGCACTTTGACAAATTTACGCTTATTAGGTATCAGTGGCAACAAAAAATTGTGTAGGATTGAAGGAGCTGATTATGGAAGAATAGAATATGCTGTGTCTAGCTTACCAATATGTTCAGTCAATGATGAATATCTAACTTGCTCTGGCAGTAATATTAATTTGGCTAGTTCAGTTAGCATAGTTGGAAATGGCAGTATTGATATGCAAGAAATTGATGCTAAAACAGTGATATTGACAGCAACTCCAGCTACTGGTTTTATCTTTGATGGTTGGAATGAGATTTGTACTATTGTCGAAAATGATTGCCAAATAGCAATAACTGATATTGATAAGGTAGTAGCCAATTTTTCTCCTTTCATTAATTTAGACGAATATGGTAACGATACAACTATTAATGTAGATGAATTAACTATTAGTATAATTGGGGAGGGTAATGTTGATATTAATGGTTGTCCTGATGGTTGTACAAAATCAGATAACGCAATCTTAACTGCTAATGCAGCGGATGGATTTAATTTTGCCGGTTGGAATCAAGTTTGTACCATTCTTGAAGATAATATCTGCCAAGTAAAAGTAGTTGATATTCCACAGGTTGTAGCAAGTTTTTCTGAAATTATTCCTACTGAAGTTGTTCCTAACGTGGATGAATTAACTGTTGCTGTAATTGGTGAGGGCAACGTTGATATTAGTGGCTGTGATGATGGTTGCACAGATAATGTAATTTTAACTGCTAATGCGGCAGATGGATTTTATTTTACTGGTTGGAATCAAGTTTGTACCATTCTTGATGATAATAGCTGCCAAGTAAAAGTAGTTGATATTCCACAGGTTGTAGCAAGTTTTTCTGAAATTATTCCTGATGATAATTTATATATGTTACAAATAAATACTGTTGGTAATGGTAAAGTAACTGCAATAGGGATTAACTGTGGTACTGATTGTCAAGAACAGTATGTAGAAAATACGTTAGTTACGCTTAATGCTATTCCAGATGATAATGCCATATTTACTGGTTGGAGTGGTAATTGCTCTGGCATTACAAATACTTGCCAACTAACAATACTTGAATCTAGTAATGTTAATGCTAATTTTGCAATCGATAATGTTGCTGTATTTCCACTATCAATTAATCTTGAAGGTAATGGTTCTGGAGTAGTAGTAATTGATGGCTTGGAATGTAACTTACCATGTGTGCGAGAATATGCAAATAATACCGAAGTGTTATTAACAACTAGACCAGATAATAATTCTAGTTTTGTTAATTGGACTGGGCCATGTTCTGGTTCTACAACTTTTTGTCAAGTTATCATGAACCAACCACAATCTCTAGTCATTGCTTTCAATCAATTACCACCAGTTCTAGTTGCAGATTTAGAATTTGTCGGTTTGAAAAATTTTTATCGAGTTGGAGAAATTGTTAAATTAGATTTAGTAGAACATATTGCAAATGAACCTATTTATCCAAGATTAGATTTATGGATAGGCATCGAAGACCCTGATGGTTTACGTTATTACATGACAGCATTACCATTAGAACCATTTACCTTTAGTCCTCAACCATTTAGAAACGACATTATAAGTTATGAATTGCTAGATAAAGAGATGATTTATCCAATATTATATTTTGAAGTGCCAGCAGGAATTGGAGGAGAATATTTATTTTTCGCTACTTTAACAGAAGCTAATACTGAGCTTGATGATTTATTATTTACCCAAAATTCAAGTACAGCAATTGTTAATACTACCTTAGGCAATACTTTAAATCCTTCAGTATTACCGACTTCTCCAGGTATATTAACCATGTTTATTGGCGAAGATTTAGAATTGATGATTGATTCTACTACAACATTCGATGCTGTGTTAAATTCATGTACCATATTAGATGCTGAAATTGTACAAACTTATGCCACCATATCAAACAACAATAATACAGTTAGCTGTTATTTACGAGCTTTGAATTCTGGTGATACTGTTCTTACTACAACTGATAGATATGGTAAATCATCAAAAACCTTAGTTACGGTGAAAGAAATTAGATTATAAGCTAGGGACGAACTACATAACATTATAAATCGTAGGGGTAATCCCTTGTGGTTACCCTTCAGTTATAAAAGCTAGGAATATAATATGAAAACTATAATATCAATACTTTTTTTAAGTTTTTTCCACAGCAATGTTTTTGCAGATATAGTAACAGAACCCATTCGTATTTTTAATGGACATACCGATTGGGTAGAATCAGTAGCTTTTTCTCCTGATGGTAAATATATACTTTCTGGTTCTGGGGATAATACGCTTAAATTATGGGATGTAAGCACTGGAACAGAAATTTATTCTTTTAATAATAATACCGATCCTATATGGTCAGTCGCTTTTTCGCCAGATAATACCCAAGCTTTAGCTGTTTTTACTGATAAAATAATTAAATTATGGGATATAAATAGCAAGCAAGAAATTCATTCTTTTATTGGTCATACTGATACTATTTGGTCAGTAGTTTTTTCCTCAGATGGTAAATATATACTTTCTGGTTCTGGCGATAAAACATTGAAATTATGGGATATAAATAGTGGAGAAGAAATTCGGTCTTTTATAGGACATACAGATATTATCTTATCAGTAGCTTATTCTACAAATGATAAATATGCTCTGTCTGGTAGTGTGGATAATATGGTTAAGCTATGGGATATAAATAGCGGAGAAGAAATTAGCTCTTTTATTGGGCATACTAATCCTATAACCTCAGTGGCTTTTTCACCAAACGATCAATATATAATATCTGGTTCAATAGATGATACTCTGAAGTTATGGGATATAAATAGTGGAGAGGAAATTCGTTCCTTCATTGGACATACCTCCGATGTAGTATCAGTAGCTTTTTCTCTGGATAGTCAGTATGTTCTATCTGGTAGTTGGGATAGTTCGATTAAATTATGGAATGTGGAAAATGGAATAGAAATTAGGTCTTTCAATGAAACCAATAATAGAGTAAATTCAATAGCTTTTTCCACTGATAGTCAATATATAATTTCTGGTTCTGATGATAGCAGCATAAAATTATGGGAAACTGGTTTAAATACTATTTCAACTCAAGCTAATATTCCCACTAATGTTGTAACTAAAGATTCTGAAACCCAAGCAAATTTCTTCCCTACTGCTAATTTTTCTGTTTCTACCAACCAAGGTGAAGCACCACTTACGGTTAAATTAGATGCCAGTACTTCAACTGATCCAGGTGGTAAAATTGTTGATTATATGTGGACAGCTTCTGATGGACAAGAACTATTTGGTAGCAAAGCTCAAATAACATTTGATAACTCAGGAACTTATAATATAAAATTAACTATCACAGATGATGGTGAACTAACTGACACTGCCACAGATATTATAGTTGTTGTAGAACCTACTGTAATAACCCAACCTGTTGTTGAACAACCTCCAATAACCGAACCACTAGTAATTGAACAACCAACTGTTACCGAATCAAATTTAGCTCAATTGAAATTCAAAGGTCTAAAGAGTTTTTATAATATAGGTGAAACAGTAACAATGGAGCTAGTAGAAACTGTCAATCGAGATAAATATACTAGAGTTGATCTGTGGATGGCAATTGAATTACCCGATGGAAATTTTGTGTATAGAACTGATGTACCATTAATGCCTTGGAGTCAAAGACAACAAGCTCATAAGACTTCGATTGAAAATACTGAAACTAGTCATCGTATATTTGATTTCGAACTTGTCGATGGAATGGGTGGTGATTATACACTTTATGCTGCTTATGTTAAAGAAGGAAAAAACCCTGTTATTAATGGATTTGCTATTCGTTCTAATTTAGTTATTCAACAAATAGTTCTAGCTAATAGGAAGGATTAAACTTAGTAAATAATTGAGCAAATTTAAATATTACTAACTGAGGTTACGCAGAAGGCTACCTCCCCCGTCCCCTCCTTATTAAGGACAATACCATTAAGTTAAGCAGGGCGAACACATAGGTTCGCCCCTACAATATTGAAATATATTACATTTTGTGCGTGTCTGCCCTTAACTTAATGGCATTACCTTGGTAAGGAGAGGACGCAAGGAGAGGTTAGTAATCTCTCTGCATAACTTCAGTTACAAATTATGATATAATATGCTACTAATTTACAGTTTATTATAAATACTTAAATATATGCCTTTGAATACTACTGAAGAAATTATTGCCGATATTCGAGCTGGAAAAATGGTCATCTTAATGGATGATGAAGACCGTGAGAATGAAGGTGATTTAATTATGGCTGCGGTCAAAGTGAAAGCCGAAGATATTAACTTTATGGCTCGCTTTGGACGAGGATTGATCTGTTTAACTTTAACTAGCGAACGTTGCCAACAGTTACAGTTAAATAAAATGGTGATAGATAATAATGCACAACATGGAACTAATTTTACCGTATCGATAGAAGCTGCTAAAGGTGTAACCACTGGAATTTCAGCAGCCGATAGAGCAGTAACTGTTCTAGCAGCAGTAGCTCCAGATGCAAAACCATCTGACTTAGTTCAACCAGGTCATATTTTTCCTTTAACTGCCCAACCTGGTGGTACATTAAGACGAGCTGGACATACAGAAGCTGGTTGTGACTTGGCTCGTTTAGCAGGTTTAGAACCAGCAGCAGTAATTGTAGAAGTGTTGAATGAAGATGGTACGATGGCTCGTAAATCAGATTTAGAGTTATTTGCTGAACAACATAATATAAAAATAGGCACTGTAGCTGATATAATTAGTTTTCGTGCGATGAATGAGAAAATAGTAGAAGAAATAGCTAATTGTAATTGGCCTACAGAATTTGGTGATTTCCAACTATTTGCTTATCAAGATAGTATTGATAATGTTCTCCATTTTGCATTGGTCAAAGGAGAGATTAAACATGATGATCCAACCTTAGTTAGAGTACATATTAGCAACACTCTATGTGATTTAACTACTAGCACTAGAGATACCTGTGGTTGGCCATTGCGAGATGCTATCAAGCGAGTTGCTGAAGAAAAAACAGGAATAATAGTTATATTAAACCAAAAAGAAGACACTCAAATTCTAATCCAACGGATTAATTATTGTTGTCGCCAAGATAATGGCGAAGATTTGCCTACTCATCCACTAACTCATGATTTACGCACTCATGGCTTAGGAGCTCAAATCCTGTCTGATTTAGGGGTAGGTAAAATGCGAGTATTAAGTGCTCCAAAAAAGATGCACGCTTTATCTGGGTTTGGTTTAGAAGTTGTTGGTTATGTTAATGATGAGAAATAAAATGAGTACAGTAATTGAAGGAAATTTTGCTAATTGTAATACCACTTATGCTATTGTGGCTGGACGTTTTAATAGCTTTATCACCGAACATTTGCTGGCCGGAGCTATGGATACTTTAAAACGGCATGGAGTTACAGATGAGAATATTACAGTAGTGTGGGTTCCAGGAGCTTATGAAATTCCGCTGATTACTCAACGGTTAGCAACTAGTAATAAATATTCCGCTATTATTGCTGTTGGAGCAGTGATTCGAGGTGGTACTCCACATTTTGAGTATGTAGCTGGAGAATGCTCTAAAGGATTAGCAATGATTTCTTTACAACAAGAAATACCAGTAGCTTTTGGAGTATTAACTGTAGATTCTATTGAACAAGCAATTGAACGGGCTGGAACCAAAGCTGGTAATAAAGGTAGTGATGCAGCATTATCAGCAATTGAAATGGTGGATTTACTTAATAAATTATAATGGTAAAATTTAAACCAAAAGCTCGTACCGCAGCCAGAAGATTAACATTGCAAGCATTATATCAGTGGCAAATTACCAAACAAGATATTGCAATAATAGAAATGCAGTTACTAGAAGACCCAGACAGACTAATTATACAAAGCCTTAGTAAAATAGATATTCCTTATTTTAAACAGTTAGTTAATGGTATTTATCAACGATTTACTGAATTAGATACAGCTTACACTCCTTTATTGGATAGAAAATTTAATGAGCTTGATCCAATTGAATTAGCAATCTTGCGAATAGGTTGTTATGAATTGAAATATTGTCAAGATATTCCATTCAAAGTAGCGATTAATGAATCAGTGGAATTGGCTAAAAGTTTTGGAGCTGAACAAAGTCATAAGTATATAAACAGTATTTTAGATAAATTAGCTAAACAATTTGCAAAAAAATAATTTTACAATCTGTAATCTATAACATAAATATATGAGGGTGAACGTGTTAGTTTGCCCCCTATAAAAAAATTTAGTTATTTCTCCTTTCGATAAGTTTCATATATAGAATTTATCTCCTTGTACCTGTAAAATATCAAATTAGCTTTAAGGAAATAACCATGAATAAGAATCATCCAATTATTGAAGACCTCCTATGGAGACATACTGTCAAAAAGTACGATGCAACAAAGAAAATTTCCAGAGAAGACCTTGATGTACTATTTGAGGCAATGCGTCTTTCTGCATCATCTATTAACTCTCAACCATGGAAGTTTATAATTATTGAAAGTGATGAAGCAAGAGAACGCATGAGTAATACTTTTTCTGATAAATATCAATTTAATCAACCTCATACTTTTGAAAGTTCGCAGATTATTCTCTTTGCACATAATCCACGCTATACTCGCGATAATTATGCTGAAGTAGTAGATAACGGTATTAAGGACAAACGAACTAAACCAGAAGATCGAGAAAGTGCTTTCGGTGGTTTTGTATTTGCCGAACTTAATGCAGATGAGACAGGAAATACAAGTAGCTGGACAAAAGCACAAACTTATATTGCCCTTGGAAACACATTGCATACTTTAGCTCGTCTTAAAATTGATTCCACGCCTATGGAAGGCATTGATACTGATTTAGTAAACGAAGAATTCAAAAAAGAACTTGATGGTTATCAATGTGATGTAGCTTTAGCCATTGGGTATCAACATCCTGAAGAAGATTATAACGCAAAACTTCCGAAGTCACGTCGTAAACTGGATAGTATTTTAGTACATATATAGTTAAAATATACACTTTAATAACACCATTTATTTTCCAGTTTTTAAAATATCATAAATTATCTGCTTTAACATAGTGCTGGTTTGAAGTTTTTAAACATCAGTAGTTTAACTAATCCATCTACTTCCATTAGGTGGTGATTTAGTTTTCTCCATAAAATTTCAATAATATTTATAGCATTTCCCAATTGGATAAGTTACAGCTATACAAATTTTGAATTTAATTAAGAATTGTTATACAGCTTGTAGTTTTGCATAAAATTCTCTGCTAAAATTGTTAGGCAAGATTTAATTGTTAATTAAAGGCTTATTAGCAATTTCAAACTTTTCAGAATACACATGTTCAACATCATAAAGCCTAACCACCCTACCTAATTTAGCTTGTAAGATACCATTAAATAAAGCTTCTAAACCGATTTTATGATGAAAACGAACTATATTGTAATTTCTGGTTAAGTACTTTTCTCGTTGAGCTTCTTCTACTTGGTCATAATTGTGATGATTATCATAGCCATTGCATTCTAAAACTAACATTAAATCCTTAACAAAAAAGTCTACTCGATATTTGCCTATTTGATAATTATGTTGAAAACCAAAACCAGCAAATACTTTGGCTAGAACTTGTTGCCATTCTATCTCTCCTTTAGTATCAAACTTAGCTAGAGAACTAACGCTTCCAAATACCTGTTTCTTCAACTCAATTCCAACTACAGAATCCATACCTAAAACCATCTTACCAACATCTTCTAATGAATAGCCGTTCATACGATTAGCACTAGAACCAGATTGTCTTATGGTTGGTAGATCAAGTTGAATTGTGTCGATAGTATCATTGTGATTTTTAAGGAAATAATT
>JASFYV010000160.1:0-8244 GCA_045046925.1 Candidatus Marithrix sp.
TCATAATAATATACTGACTTTTCGCCAGCATATCCCTGTGTATTGAACGGAAATTCAGGCATCTTTACCCAGTTTAGAAATTATACTGTCAAATATACCCATATATTGGATATTATCCGCTAAATCAGGTATATTAACGAATATAAATTTAATACACCCTTGAAATAATACACTAATACTAATTAACTTTTATGTCAAGCAAAGATTCTAATTTACTTGAAGAAATACGATAATTAATGCGACGGTTGCATTATTCAATTCACACAGAAAATGCCTAACGTTGTTAGCATTGGCAACAGAAGTACCTGATGATTGGGAAGGAATTGAAACTTTAGATAGTATCAGATGTTTGTATTCCATTCCCAATAATTACTGACGGATATGTCCATCTCCTAATACAATAAACTTCTGAGAAGTTAAACCTTCCAATCCAACTGGACCTCTGGCATGAAACTTATCAGTACTGATCCCGATTTCAGCTCCTAAGCCATATTCAAAACCATCAGCAAATCTACTAGACGCATTTACCATTACTGAGCTAGAATCAACTTCAGTTAAAAATTGCATAGCTCTACTCCAATCTTCAGTAATAATAACATCAGTATGTTTAGAACTATATTTATTAATATGTTGAATTGCAGCATCCACATCTGTCACCACTCTGATAGATAAAATTGCAGCTAAATATTCAGTTTGCCAATCTTCTTCAGTCGCTGGTTTAATCTCAGTTAATATATCTCTAGTATCATGGCAGCCACGTAATTCTACTCCTACTTTAGTATATTTGGCAGCCAATGGTGGTAAAATTGTAGTAGCTATATCTTTAGCTATTAACAAAGTTTCCATTGTGTTACAAGTGCCATAACGTTGAGTTTTAGCATTAAATGCAACTGCAATAGCTTTATCAAAATCAGCTTTATCATCAATAAAAGTATGACAAATACCATCTAAATGTTTGATAACCGGAACTTTAGCTTCGTTGCTAATCCTTTCAATCAATCCTTTGCCACCACGTGGAATAATTATATCAACATATTCCGGCATCTGAATTAATTCACCCACTGCTGCTCGATCTGTAGTTTTAATAACTTGAACTGCTTCACTTGGTAAGCCAACCTTGGTTAAACCAGCTGTAATACATTGAGCAATCGCTTGATTAGAATTAATTGCTTCTGAACCACCACGTAAGATAGTGGCATTACTAGACTTAAGACATAAAGCTGCTGCATCGGCAGTTACATTAGGTCTAGATTCATAAATAATTCCAACTACTCCTAATGGGACTCGCATTTTACCAACTCTAATCCCACTGGGTTGATAATTTAAATTAGTAATTTCACCTATTGGGTCTGGCAGTGAGGCTATTTGTTGCAAACCCTCAATCATGCCATTAACACGAGCTTCATTCAAAGCTAATCGATCTAATAAAGCTGAATCTAAACCTTTATTTTTTCCAGCTTCCAAATCCTGATTATTAGCATTAGTTAGTTGGTTACGTTGTTGATCTAATTGATTAGCAATCTCTTCTAACGCATTGTTTTTTTGATTAGTTTTACTACTAGCTAATATCCTAGAAGCTTCACGAGCTTGCTTGCCAATATGCAACATTTCTTCTTGTAAAGTCATAAAATTCCTATCAAGTTAGTTTCAAAATTTATTATACAAGAAAATCATCCAGAATTGGATTGTTTTTAACTTGAGTAGTATTTTCTTTATATATTTTATATTGTACTCTTTTGTTTATGGTTATCAATTAATTTTATCAATCAATTCTAAACTTTTTAAATTTATACTGTTGTAACTCATTTTAGTAAATAACTTTTAAACTATAAATACTTTCCAAAAATTATTTCTATAGTAATGATTTAGGTGTTTGGTCTTCATTAAATCGGTAAATGATATAAATTGAATTTATTTGATATAATTCCCATTATATTCAACGTTAAATCTATATGGTTGGCATAATTTCAGTTAGTATAATTATTTATTAAGATTGATTCATAAATAGTCATTTATGGTTTTAAAAAATATTTTTTAAAATTACTTGACATTCTAAATGATAATTATTATCATCTAGGTTATAAATATCATATTAAATTTGATTTAAAATAACCTGAAAATATCGGAGATAAAATGATGGAAAACACTTTAAAAAATCTAGGTATTGGTGATTGGGGTATTGTTGCTGGTTTTCAAAAAGGTAATAAAGGCTACCGCAAAAAATTATTGGCTATGGGTTTAACCCCAGGAACTGAATTTAATATCGTTCGTTATGCTCCTTTAGGTGATCCAGTGGAAATCAAAACTCGTGGGTTTGCTCTGACTTTGCGGAAAAGTGAGGCCGAAAATTTAATAGTAAAGAGGATTGATAGATGAGTCAAGTTGGAGTAGTTGGTAATCCTAACTGTGGTAAAACAGTATTATTTAACGTCTTAACCGGCACTAAACAACAGGTCGGCAACTGGCCTGGGGTAACGGTTGAACGTAAAGAGGGTTTTTATGAACATGCTGGTCAAACTATTAAGTTAGTTGATTTACCCGGTACTTATTCTCTTGATTCCACCCCTGAAGTTACTTCGCTGGATGAACAAGTTGCTCAAGATTATATTTTATCTGGCGATACAGATTTAATTGTAAATATTATTGATGCCTCTAATTTAGAACGTAATTTATATTTAACTACGCAATTGTTAGAAATGGAAGTACCGTTGGTAATAGCCTTCAATATGATGGATATTGCCGCACAAAATAAAATTAAAATAGATATAGCTGAATTATCTCAACAATTAGGTGTGCCGATAGTTCCAATAACCGCTACTAAAAAATTGGGTATTGAAGAACTAAAACAAACTATAGATAAAGCAGTTAAAGATAAGCATATACCAACCTTACGAGTTGAATATCCCCCAGCAATTGAAGCAGTACTTAGCAAATTATTACCAACCGTCGCTGAACAATTACCAAATAATATTAAATCCCACGCTCATTGGGTAATCTTAAAACTATTAGAAAATGATGATTTAACTAGAAAATGGGTTAATGCAGATACCCAAAAAATTATAGCTGAACATCAAAAAAATATAGAAGCAGATTTAGAAGAAGAATTAGATATTATAATAGCCGATAGCCGTTATAATTTTATAGCCAAAGCTGTTTCTAATACAGTACAAAAAACTGATCAAATGACCAAAACTGCATCGGAAAAAATTGATCAAGTAGTATTGAGTAGAATTTTTGGTATCCCAGTTTTTTTAGGTATTATGTATTTGATGTTTATGTTTACCATCAATATAGGCGGGGCTTTTATCGATGTATTTGATATGTTATTTGCCACTATATTTGTTGATGGATTTGGTGAATTATTGACTGCAATGGGGGCATCGTCAGCCACCAGAATTTTATTAGCTGATGGTATGGGTGGAGGAGTTCAAATAGTCGCTACTTTTATCCCAATTATCGGATTTTTATATCTATTTTTATCATTTTTAGAAGATTCCGGATATATGGCTCGAGCGGCATTTGTAATGGATCGGTTTATGCGATTTGTTGGTCTGCCAGGTAAATCTTTTGTACCTATGATCGTGGGGTTCGGCTGTAATGTACCAGCTATCATGGCAACTCGTACTTTAGAAAATCGTCGAGACCGGATTTTAACTATTTTGATGAATCCATTTATGTCTTGCGGGGCTAGGTTGCCAGTATATGCTTTGTTCGCAGCCGCATTCTTTCCTATCGGTGGGCAAAATATAGTATTTAGCTTATATCTGATCGGAATTGCAGTAGCAGTTTTGACTGGTTTAGTGCTAAAAAATACTCTATTAGTCGGTGAAGCATCCCATTTTATTATGGAATTACCACCGTATCACATGCCAACCATTCAAACCATCTTATTACGAACTTGGGAAAGATTACGGGACTTTATACTGCGAGCCGGTCAAGTTATCGTACCGATGGTAATAGTATTGACTTTCTTAAATTCATGGGGTACTGATGGCTCATTTGGCAATGAAAACAGTGATAAATCGGTATTGAGCGAAATTGGTCGAACTCTAACTCCAGCTTTTGAGCCAATGGGTATTCACGAAGATAATTGGCCAGCAACAGTGGGAATATTTACAGGAGTTTTGGCTAAAGAAGCTGTAGTTGGAACTTTGGATGCTATTTATTCCCAATTAGCAATTTTAGATTCAGGTGAAGCTGTTGTAGAGGAAGAATTTGTATTTTGGGATGGTGTGGTAACAGCTCTTGCAACTATTCCAACCAATCTTATCGAAGTTGGGGACAATATTTTAGATCCGCTAGGTTTGAATATTGGTGATGTAAGTAGTATAGAAACTGCGGCTAAAACTCAAGAAGTAAGTACCGGAACTTTTGGGGCAATGGTAACACGATTTGATGGCCAAGCTGGAGCTTTTGCATATTTATTATTTATTTTATTGTACTTTCCATGTGCTGCTGCAACTGCTGCTATCTATCGGGAGACTAGTATGGGCTGGGCGATATTTGCGGCTGCTTGGACAACTGGAATTGCTTATTCATTAGCAACTATATTCTATCAAGTAGCAACTTTAGCCAGGCATCCAACTTCTTCAATAGCTTGGGTGGCAGGTTTACTAACCTTATTTATTTCAGTAGTTGGAGTTTTATATTTATATCGGAATAAAGTTTAGAAACTTATAATTATTTTCTAAATTAAGGTAACTGATGTTACGCAAAAAACTATAGATTGCTGGAGTTCAAAACAAAGCTTTGCAAGATTCTTGTTTTAAATTATACCAAAGCGCTCAGCTTTGGACTCCAATTTCTTAATGGCTCTCTGCGTAACATCAGCTAAGGTAATTTTTAATTTTTAGAAATTTGTTTGTACAAGCTAAAAAATATACTAATTTTATAAAAATGCTGAGTTATCACTCTCATAGAATCAATTCTCTGTCATTCCCGTGAAGCTTGTCCTCAACTTGATTGGGGAACGGGAATCTAAAACTCTGGATACCCACTTTCGTGGGCATGATAATTTTACACAAATCCTAGAATTATGACAATCTATATGGATAAACATACTAAATTAGGATTGTCTATAGAAAAACAGAACATTTACCTTCTAGGTTTCTTAGGTTTTTTACCAAGATTTTTTAAAACTTGATCTGTAATATCAACCTGTTTACTAGCCCAGACCACACCTTCACTCAAAATAAAATCGTAGGAATCTTTCTTTGCTATATCTTGAATTACTTCAATAATTATTTTCTGCACTTTATCTAATTCTTCTGAACGACGGATATTAAAATCTTCACCAATTTCTTCTTGTTGACGTGTTAATTCCCGTTTTTTATCTCGGATTTCACGTTTTTTATCTCGGGCTTTTACATCAGTCATAATTGTACGATTTTTCTGAAATTCTTCTTCCAGTCTTTTTAGTTCATTTCTAGCATTAACAATTTTTCTTTTACGACGAGCAAACTCAGAATCTAATGCTTTACTAGCCTTGGCTAATTGTGGCGCTTCATCCATGACTCTGATTGCATTGACAAAACCAATTTTTAACGCTGCCACCTGAAGTGGTAGAAAACTGCAAATTAAACCAATAATCAAATAATATTTTTTCAATGTAAAACTCCTTACCAATTAAAAGTTGTTCCTAAAGTAAATTGAAAGGTCTCAATCTGATCACCTTCCTTATCATTGAGAGGTTTAGCTAAACTAAAACTCAACACACCAACTGGTGATAACCAAATAGCAGATAATCCAGCAGAATAACGGATTTCCGCAGTATCAAAGTCTTCACTAGCAGCGTAAACATTACCAGCATCAACAAATACGGATAATCTAAATGAACGGACATTCTCCGTAAATGGTACTGGTAAAATGATTTCCATATTACCAACTACCTTCAAATTACCACCTAATGGGCGATAATTAGAATCCAATGGCCCTAAGGTATTACCTCTAAACCCACGTACTGTATGAGGTCCACCAGCAGTATAGTTTTCAAAAAATGGTAATTCTTCATTATCTCCATAACCATCTCCATAAGCAATATTACCTTTTAATAGTAGGATATAATCTTGCGCTAAAGAATATAACCAATGGTGTTTATAACTAACTTTATAATAGCTTAAATCACTAATTGGTAGTGAAGCTTCTATACTAACAGATTGCAAAATACCACTATCAGGAAATAAAACCCTATTACGAGTATCATGCCGCCAATTAGAAGTCAATCGATATGATTTATAATTATCTCCATTTTTATCAATAAAATCATATACTTCATCGGCAGTATAAGGTGTGGTTTTTAAAGTAGTATCATCAAATTCACCACCTATATTAAAGAAATCATATTCGCTTATAGGTAAGCCAAAATTTACTCCAGTACCATAAACATCAGTACTATAACGAGTTAAATTAGCCCGCTCTGAATCAGTAGTCCGATAAAATACATTAAAACCACGACTGATCCCATTTATCGTTGTATATGGATTTAAATAAGAAAAACGATATAAAGTATAAACTTGACTATTATTAAATGTCAAACCAACTCTCTTTCCAGAACCTAAAAAGTTTTCTTGCATAATGCTGATGTCAAACAAAGCACCTTGAGTTTGTGAATAACCGACACCAGCCATTAAGTTACCAGATGGTCTTTCGCTAACTTTATAATTGACATCAACTTGGTCAATAGTATTAGGAACTCGCTTTACATCAACTGCTGCTTCTTCAAAAAATCTAAGTCTTTTTAAACGAGTCAAAGAACGTTTGATATCTTTAGTGGAAATCCAACCTGCTTCCATTTGTCGCATTTCACGCCGTAAGACTTCATCTCTAGTTTTGGTATTACCAGAAAAAGTGATGCGACGTACATAAATTCGTTTACCTGGATCAACAAAAAAATTTACTATAGCTGTTTTGTTATCTTCATCAATATCAGGCACTGCATTAATATTAGCAAAATAATAGCCTTCGTCCCCAATCAATTCACTGAGAGCTTCCTTACTTTTACTAATTTTTTTACTAGAATAAAACTCACCAGCTTTTAATACCATTGAATCCATTAATTTATCTTTTTCTACAATTAAATTACCTATTAAATTTACTTCTGATACTTTATATTTATCACCTTCAGTCAAATTGACAGTAATATATACATGTTTTTTATTAGGAGTAATAGATACTTGAGTAGAATCTATATTAAAATTGAGGTAACCTCGATCTAAATAGTATGAATTAATAGCTTCTAAATCGGCGGCAAGCTGAATCGAAGAATATTGATCATCTTTAGTTATAAATGAAAACCAACCACCAGTACTAAGCTCCATTTCTGCTAAGAGTTTTCTATCACTAATAGTCTTGTTGCCAACAAAATTTATTTGATGGATTTTAGCAGCAATGCCTTCTTCAACATTAATTCGGATTTTAACACGATTACGTGGCAATGGGGTTACAGTAGATTTTATTAATACTGCATATTTGCTTAGGTTAAAATATTGTCGTTGTAATTCTAATTCTACTTTTTCTAATATTGAGCGATTAAATACTCTTCCTCTTGCAAAACCAATTGTTTTTAAGGCTTGAGTTAATTTTTCAGTTTCAATTTCTTCATTACCAACAAAGGTTATTTCATAAATAGCTGGCCGTTCTTCCATTCGTATTATTAAAATATTACCGTCTTTTTCTACTCTAACATCTTCAAATAAACCAGTTTTATATATTTCTGAAATAGTCGCATTAGTATCTTTATTAGAAAAATTTTCTCCAACTTTTATAGGTAAATAGTTAAATACTGTTCCAGCAGAAATCCGTCGTAATCCTTCTAAACGAATATCTTCAATTATAAATGTTTCAAAAGCAAAAGCTATTGGTTGTAGTAATAATAAACCTAAAATAATGTAAATATAACGATTTTTTGAAAAAAACATAATTTTGTTAATGCCAACAAGTTATCAATATAATTATAGATTATGCACTGTAACGAATTCTATGTCAATATACTGCTTTACACGATAACATTTGTAAGTATTAACTACTTTAATTCTAAATTTGAAACTTATATTTAGATACATAATATACAACATTGTATATACCAAATAACTCTTACAATTAACAGTTTTTCAATTCTTAATTAAATGGGTGAAATTGTGTTATTACTAACTGAAGTTACGCAAAGTCATATAAATATCAAGATAAAAAGAAATAATGTAAGTATGAATCCAACCAACCAAGTTATAATAATGAATCAATATGAAT
>JASFYV010000161.1:0-13261 GCA_045046925.1 Candidatus Marithrix sp.
AATGTTTTAGAAGCTTTGCTTCAAGTTTAGACCAAGCAGAGCTTGATAACCAGTGCGTTATAAAATTTGGGAACGATATTGAACTTATTACATTTTTACATCGAACTCAGATTAATTTAAACAATTTAATTCCTGCATCTTCGTAGCTAAACAGCTTGAAGAAGAAATATTAAAGTATTTTAGAATAAAATTAATTTAGTGGATTTGGACAAGCTTGTTAAACATTTTGTGGTGAGGATGTTGTATTCAGGCTGACAAAAATTGCCCAATAGTTTTTTTATAGTGAGACTATTAACTTTAGTGTGAGTAGCTAAGTAGGATGGGTAATTAACTATTGCCCACCCTATTAGTTCTATACTAGTATTTAATTATTGCTGGTTAGTCTTCACGAAATTGGGAAATGCTATACATTATTGTAATGCGATTCCTTTATTTAAAATAGTAATTTCAACTCGGCGATTTTGTTGTCGACCACCATCAAAACTATTACTAGCAACTGGCTGAGTTTCTCCAAAACCTTGTGACTGAATCCGATTAGAAGCAACATTTCGCTGTATCAAAGCAAATCTAACCGCATCAGCACGTCTTTGAGATAGTCCCAAATTATACTCATCACTACCACGATTATCTGTATGCCCACCAATTAATACATTACGTTCTGGATGTTGATTAAGAAAATTAGCAATTTTATTAATATTTTTTTGAGCTGCTGATAATAAAGTAGCTTTACCAGTCCCAAATAATACATCACCCAAAGTAACCACTAAACCACGATCAGTTTGTTTACCTTTTAAATCAGCGAGTTCATCTTGTAATCTTTGGATTTTGGCCTGTTTAGCTGTCAATAATTGTTGTTTAGCTGCTAATTCTCTTTCTTTAGCTTTTAAATCTCTTGCCTTAGTAGTAATTTCTTGCTCTCTAGCTTGTAAAATAACTTTATCTTTTTGCTTGAGTAAATCACTTCGTTTAGATTCAGCATTTTTACGCTTCGCCACAGCAAGAACCATTTCTGAACGTTTTATAGACATAGAAGCTAAATGCTTCATTTCATCTACATCTTCAGCATTTTCAGCTTTATTTAGAGCTTTTTTAGCATCATACATTGCTTCTAAATTAGCTGTATTTGGATTAGATTTAGCTTTAGAATAAGCTGCTCGAGCATCTTTAAGAATTTCATCTTTTGGAATACTACTACAACTAACAACAATTAGCGAAACAAACAATATACTAATAATACGTTTCATTATAAATCTCCTATTTACGTTCCACTTCTTGTTTTAAGGTTTCCACACTCTCGCGCATTTCGTCGGCTGCTTTACTGGCTTTTTCTGATTCGGCTTTGGTCTCAGCCAATGAAGCATCCATAAAAGCTTGTTCTGCCAAACGAGCGGCTTTATCATATTCTTCGTCTTGGACTGCTTGTTTAGCTTGTTCCAAATTATCTTCTGCCTGACGTAATTCTATAGCAGCAAATTCTTTAGCATTATTGTCTTGAGCCCGACTAATAGCTAATTCTGCATTAGCCATTTTTTCAGTAGGTGGTTTTTTTGCAGTGCCACAACTGACAATTAATGCAATGGCAATAAATAATATGCCAATTTTTAATAACATTTTCATGAATAATAATTCCTCTTTAATAGTGATTGGAAAAAATATATTTTAAGCAATAATAAAAAAATTAGAAACATATATTCAAAGTCATAAATGTTCCTATTTATTCCTTTTTTGAATTATCTCACTTAAACTAAAATCCTGCAAGAATTAACGATATATAAACAACCATAACTTATATCATTTCCCGTTTGTATACCTCCCCTAAGCTAGGAGCAATGCCATTAAGTTAAGGAAAATTTATTGGAGTCTAAAGCGAAGCTTTGATATTATTGATTTATAAATTATATACTTACAAAGCTAACGCTTTGAACTCTAAAAACCTTATTCCCTTAACTTAATGGCATTGAAGCTAGGAGGGGAACAATATTACATTAAAATACTATTTCCGCTCCAAAGAAAAAAATTCGCCCTCGATTTGGTATTCCTTGATAAAAAGATTGAGTTTTGGTTGAGCTATAGTATTCTTTATCAAATAAATTATTTATGCGACTTACCAAAGTCAATTGTTTATTTAAATTATAACGTATAGTGTTATTCCATAACCAATAACCATCATGTATAATAATATTATTTCTAATATCTTGTTCAATTTTATCGTGATAAAAACCGTTTAGATTAAAATTCCAAGCTCCTAATTTGTAATTAGTAATTAACGATAATGTCTGTTTAGCAATTCTGCGTGGTTCTTGTTCTGTATCAATTAAATAGGTATAAGTGCCACGTAAGTTAAAATCATTTATTGTTGTAGCAATATTAAATTCTAAACCATTTGTATCTAAATCAGTGGTATTTGTAAAAATACGTTCGTTATCACTGTTAATTATCGTATCAATCTTATTTTTATACTGGCTATGGAATAGAGTCAATGTTGTTTTAATATTAGAATATTCTTGTAGCCAGGCAAATTCTGTAGTTTTCACGGTTTCTGGTTTAATATCAGCATTACCTACAAAAAAGCCAATGGTTGAAGTTTGGCGAAAAGAAGGAACTCGAAATGCTTGGCCATACATAAATTTAAACCTAGTTTTAGGATTAATAGCATATACTACAGCAGCTCGTGGATTGACTGTATTACCAAAATCAGAATAATGATCATTACGGATACCTAAAGTTATTTCAATATTATCACTAATTTGATATTGGTCTTGTAGATATATTCCAATAATATTGCGGCCAGTTGCAGAAATCATTCGTTCATTTTGTCCACTCGTATTATTACGAGCTTTATCGACAGTAGGATTACGCCATACCATCCCAACTAATAGTTTATGTTTGTCATTAAATTGATAATGCTGATCCAAACCAAATTGCCATTCAGATTCTTCAAGATCGGATAATATTAAAGTAGTATCTTGGAAAATATTAGTACGTAATTCTGCTGTAGTTAAATAACTAGCATGCAATGTTAACGGATTGGTTGTATTATTGAACAAATTATATTTAAAATAAATAAAGTTTTGTTGAGATTCAAAAGCATATATCGCATTATTTTCATCACTACGATTGATAAGAAAACCTTCAATTTGGCGTTTACTATGACGAATATTGACCCGGAAATTATCATCCCAAGTGTAAGTCAAATAAACATCATCTCCATCTTTTGGATCTCTAGTATCAAGATTTTTATCTATTGTATTCGGAATTTTTGCATATTGTTGGCCATCATCTTCAAAATGCCTAGCAAATACGGATGCTTGCCAATTATATCCATGCTGAGACATATTGAGGTAAAACTCTTCACTATTCAAATCACCTTTTCCAACAAATACATTATTCACATCTGTTGCAGTAATAATATTTACTACTCCAGTGAATGCACCAGTTCCATATAATGCTGAACCAGGCCCACGAATAATTTCAATTTGTTTAACATTAGCAAGGGTTATAAAATGATTATTAGTTAAAGCACCACCACTTATATCATTACTAATTCGTTGGCCATCTAATAAAAATAAAATATTGAAAGAAGCTTGTGATGTACTTCTTCCTCTTCCTGTTGCCATATAACCATGATTAAAAACAATTTCCCGAGTAGCTTGAAAACCAGGAACAAAGTTCATAAGTTCTTCAATTGAAGTTATACCCATCTTTAATAATTCTTGCCGAGTAAATACTGTTACAGAAGAAGGGGCTTCTGACAATTTCTGTGTTGTTTTAGAGGCCACTACAACTTCTATACCCATTAATTCTTCAAGACTTAACTTTGATAACATTTTAGTGGTTTCTTCTGCACTAACACTGATAACTAAAATAGAAAGATAAATTGATAGTAATAATTTATATAACATAGCCGTAATTAAGTTCATTAAGTATTTATAATAAATAACACTATATAATCAAACAATATAAGTAGGTATTTTGAAATTAAATTAACATACTCAGCTAATTAATACAATTAATTATAAATAGAACTATACTTTTGAAAATTAAAAACTATTATTTTTGATCTAATACAATTATTAACCTAATATTGTGTTATAATCGAATCATTTTATGGCCTTACTAAAGAGAGAATAATTATGGCTGATCGACGTTTACAAGTTTTTCATACTGTTGCCCGTTTACTAAGTTTTACCAAAGCTGCAGAATCTTTACATATGACTCAACCAGCAGTAACTTTTCAAGTTAGGCAATTAGAAGAATATTTTAATACTCGTTTATTTGATCGTACTCATAACCGTATTTCTCTTACTAAAATAGGAGAACAGGTTTATAAAAATGCTGAGAAAATCTTTGAACAGTATTCCATCATGGAAAATTCAGTTAAAGAGATGACTGGAGATATTGATGGAGTTCTGGTTATTGGAGCCAGTATTACTATTGCTGAGTATGTGTTACCGGTTTTATTAGGTGATTTTAAACAACAATATCCTAATGTACATATTCGCTTAAAAGTATCTAATACTGAAGGAATTGTATCTTTAGTGGAGACTAATGCTATTGATCTAGGTTTAGTGGAAGCACCAGTAAATAATAAAAATTTAGCAGTCGAATTATGCCGTATGGATCAGTTAGTAGCTATAGCACAGCCAAAACATCCATTAACTAAACGTTCTGAAGTGACAACCAGTAAATTAGCAACTTATCCATTAATTTTTCGGGAAGAAGGTTCAGGTACTCGTGAAGTAATTATTGAATATTTTGGACAAGCTGGAATGTCAATAGATGATTTGAATATTATAATGGAATTAGGTAGTGTTGAAGCGATTAAAAGTGCCGTAGTCTCCGGTATGGGAGTTTCAATTTTATCACGAGCCGCTATTCAAAAAGAATTACAGTTAGGATTATTGAAAGAAGTTAAATTAGCAATCCCTTTAAAGAGACCTTTTTCGTTCGTTTATCAAAAACAAAAATTTAGATTACTGGCAATAGAAGAATTATTAAGTTTTGCTAAGAATTATTGCAATGCTCGGAATGATAAAATTCTTAAATAAATACTATAGCTGTATGCTGAATAATATAAGAATACATAATATACTGTTATCTGAATATGTCTAAGTTAGAACGTTTGCAAACTATTTTTAAGAAATTATCATCAGAGCAACAACAAACCTTACTAGAATTTGCCGAATTTTTATTGACTCGAATTGTCAAAAAACCATTGGTAAAAGCTGAACTTATACCTCGCCAATCTGACGAATCTGTTATTGCTGCTATTAAGCGTTTATCTAAAAGCTATCCTATGCTTGATAAAGCAATAATGTTAGATAAAACATCTATCTTAATGACTGAACATATAATGCAAGGACGTGATAAAACAAAGGTGATTGATGAATTGGAAACTATCTTTCTAAAAAATTACGAAAGGTATATTAAGGACTAAATTATGATGAAGGTTATAAAAAAGTGGTTCCACCGTTATTTTTCTGACCCACAAGCAGTACTACTAGCTATATTGTTATTGACTAGTTTTACAGTTTTGATGACCATGAGTCAGATGTTAGCACCAGTGTTAGCAAGTGTGGTAATTGCTTATTTATTGGAAGGAGTAATTAAAACTTTTCAACAAGGGCATATTCCACGTTTTATTGCGGTTTTTTTTGTGTACTCCACATTTATTACTTTATTGATGTTTATCATCATCGTATTATTACCTTTAGTCTATTATCAATTAACTCAATTAATTCAAGAATTGCCTTCAATGGTAACCAAAGGTCATCAACTATTAAAAGATTTACCAGGCAAAACTCAGCTAATTTCTGATGTTCAAGTAGATTCATTTATTAGTTCTATTAATTCTAGAGTACAAGACATCGGTAACGCAATCTTATCTTATTCCTTATCTGGCATTACTGCAGTTATTACTTTGCTGATCTATTCTATTTTAGTACCTTTATTAGTATTTTTCTTCCTAAAAGATAAAGATACAATATTAAACTGGTTTATAGGGTTTTTACCTAAAGATCATAATGTTGCTAAAAAGATTGGTATAGAAATGGATTCCCAAATGGGTAATTATGTCCGTGGTAAAGTTTATGAAATATTTTTAGTTGGTACTTTTACTTATTTCCCATTTGCATATTTAAACTTAAATTTTGCTTCTTTATTGGCTGTATTAGTAGGTCTATCAGTAATTATTCCATATGTTGGAGCAGTTATAATAACCATTCCTGTATTTTTAGTAGCATATTTCCAATGGGGAATAGGGCCAGAATTTTTCTGGGTTATGGGGTCTTATCTAGTTATCCAAGCACTTGATGGTAATGTATTAGTACCACTATTATTTTCTGAAGCTGTCAATCTTCATCCAGTCGCAATTATTGTATCAGTATTGGTATTTGGAGGAATTTGGGGAGTTTGGGGAGTGTTTTTTGCCATTCCATTAGCTACTTTAGTAAAAGCCTTACTATCAGCTTGGCCACGAGCATCGCTTGAAGAAGAATGAAACGTAAAATATCTGTAATTGGATTGGGTTATGTTGGTTTGCCGGTTGCAGTGGCATTTGCGAAACAAGGTCGGGTTATTGGTTTTGATATTGATAAACAACGTATAACTGAATTAAACGAAGGTTATGACCGTACTCAAGAAGTTAATGCTGTTGAACTACAAAATTTAGACATTATTTTCACAGATGATCCCAGTCATTTGCAACAGGCTGATTTTCATATTATTGCAGTTCCTACTCCAGTAGATTCAAATAATCAACCCGATTTATTACCTGTTTTGAGAGCCTCCAAAATTATTGGTAATCAATTACAAATTAATGATATTGTAGTCTATGAATCTACGGTTTATCCAGGAGCAACTGAAGAAGTTTGTATACCTGTTTTAGAACAGCGATCAAAATTAACTTGTGGCATTGATTTTAGTGTAGGTTATTCGCCTGAGCGTATCAATCCAGGGGATAAAACTCATAATTTTACTAATATAATCAAAGTTGTATCTGGATTAGATGAAGCAACTTTAACAATTATTGCTGAAGTATATAAATCTGTAGTAACAGCAGGAGTTCACTATGCTCCTAGTATTAAAGTTGCAGAAGCGGCTAAAGTGGTTGAAAATACCCAACGTGATATTAACATTGCGTTTATGAATGAGCTGGCGATTATTTTTGATAAAATGGATATGGATACGGCCGATGTATTGAAAGCAGCGAGTACCAAATGGAATTTTCTGCATTTCAAGCCAGGATTGGTAGGTGGTCATTGTATTGGTATCGATCCTTATTATTTAGTTCACAAAGCCAAACATTTAGGCCATATTCCGCAAGTTATTCCAGCAGCTAGAATTGTCAATGACGGTATGGGAGAATTTGTAGCATGGCGAATATTGAAACATTTACAAGATAATGGTTATTTAATTCCAGAATCAACTGTCACTATTTTAGGTCTAGCTTTCAAAGAAAACGTTCCCGATTTACGCAATACTAGAGTTATTGATATAGTGCATTATTTAACTCAACATGATGTAAAAGTACAAGTTTATGATCCATTAGTTGATGTGCAAGAAGTCATATCTGAATATAAAATATCCTTAAATTCTAAACAAAATCTCCAAAAATCCCAATGTGTAGTATTAGCAGTACCACACCATGATTTTATTCAAGCTGGTTGGCAATGGTTACAAAATTTATTGGAAAATGGTTGTGGAATAGTAATTGATATTAAAGGTGTGTTATCACGTGAAGATATGCCTGAAAATATTATATTATGGCGATTATGAACTTATTTAAATGGCTAGAATTCTTCATATAGGTAAATATTTTCCTCCTTTTGCTGGAGGTATAGAAAATTTTCTGGCTGATTTAATGTCAGCTCAAACTAAGCTTGGTGATGATGTTGCTGCCATAGTGCATAATCATGAACCACATATTAAATTTTTCCAGCCAATTCAAGCAGAAAATAATATCTACCGAACTCCCAGTTATGGTCGTGTATTATATGCCCCGATTAGTCCCCATTTTCCATTTTGGCTTAATCATATATTAAAAGAATTCCAACCACAGATATTACATCTACATTTACCTAATACTTCAGCATTTTTTGCGTTAACTCTACCTCGAGCAAAACGTATTCCTTGGGTTATTCATTGGCATTCTGATGTGGTTTCAACTGTAAATAAAAAACTTGCAGTTGCTTACCATGTTTATCGTCCTTTTGAACAGTTCTTATTGAAGCATTCTAATACAATTATAGTCACTTCACCTCCATATTTAGAATCTAGTATTGCATTACAAACTTGGCGATATAAATGTAAAGTGATTCCGTTAGGGATAGATAAAACTAGATTACCAGAACTAACAATAAATTCTTGGGCTGAACAACAATGGCAAACTGATAAAATTAGATTTCTAAGTATAGGACGACTAACTTATTATAAAGGGCATGAAACATTAATTAAAGCTGTGGCTAAAGTAGATAATGCTCAAGTAATTATTATTGGAAAAGGTGAATTACGAGCTAATTTAACTAAATTGATTACCAAATTAAATTTACAGCATAAAGTTAAGTTATTTGGTTATTGTGATAATCGACAATTAATAGCATTATTAAATAGTTGTGATTGTTTTTGTTTATCTTCATTGGAACGTACAGAAGCTTTCGGAGTAGTTCTATTAGAAGCTATGCGTTATGCAAAACCTATTATAGTCAAAGAAATAGTTGGTTCTGGAGTTACTTGGGTAGTTAAAAATGCTGGATTAGTAGTATCACAATCAGATTTATTAACTGATGCTTTACAAAAAATATCTGATAATAAAGATTTACGAAAAAATCTAGGTCAAATTGGCCAGAAACGTTTTGAACAACTGTTTGATATTAAAAATGTCGCTGTAGAAATTTCTAAGTTATATGAGACAATTCTTAATTAAACTCAGAATAATATCAATTATTTGGAATAACTATGAGTTTATAAAATTGGAAATAATTTCAGAAGTTCTTTATATTATTTAACCTATTTTGATTCTTGTGTTTACTATATAGTTATACTAACCACCACAATACCTATTCTGTAAACCCAAAAAATCATTATCAAAGTTATAACAGGAAACATTCAAAATGAGAATTATGTTAGTTTTATGTATTATAATTAGCTGGTTGATTATTCCATTATCTGCATCATCAGAAACCGTAAATAGCCCAAAAATTAACTATGAAATTCCAAAATTCCATATTCTCAGTAATACTAAATTATTAAAGCAAGCTAAAACTACTTTTAATAACACATCTGGTAAATTTAAGACGGAATTGCGTGGGGTTGTAATAAATGAAAAACTGCTTGAACAAGCACGAGAAAAAACCGCATCTCTATCTCTAATAAAGCAACCTATCATATCTCCAGCTAATCAACCACAATCTATATTACCTTCATCTAAAATTATAAAATTAAATTTAGAGCGTACAAAAAATCGACTAAATAAATTCAAAAAATTATTTAGAATGGTAACAATGGAAAAAATATTACTGGAACAACAAATCGTACAGATAAAAACTACACTATTGGCTGCAAACTCTTTTTCTAATAAAATTAAATATTTAAATATACTTTTATTGGAAATAAAGTTGCGGATTGATGATGGTACATTGTTGAATAATGAAGTGCCAGATTTTTTAAGTATACAAGCAATAGAAAATAAACAGCAAATACTTATTGAACAGCAAGTTGAATTGAATAAGAAAAATAATAAAACTAAAAAAGAACTCAATAAAATTATCGGATATTTAGCAAAAATTAAAAATGATATTCTAAAAATAGAAATAAATTATAATTCTATTAAAACAAAATATAATCAAGAACTAAGACGGAAAAAAATTGAACAAGAATATTTAACCCAAAACTCAAAAACATTATTACTTGAGATGTCTAAACTACAAAAAGAATGGTTGTGGATAAATGGTAATTTTAATTTATTGTATCGTAAATTTACTAATCATAAAAAAAATGTCATATTTCGATTAGAACAAGAAATAGCAAAAATGTCCTTGGTTAATATTCAAAAATTTCAGATTACACAGGCAGAAGAGATACAACAAGCAGTTAAAACAGCCGAGAAATTAACTACCCATAATACTAGTTTAATCATTAAGTTGTGGAATTTACAAAAAAATTTAAGATTATTTATCGAATATGGTAAATCTATTGAAGTAGAGGCAATAGTTTTAAATAATCATATTTTTAAAATGCAGATAATTGCAAAAATTCTTGAAAACTTTGTTAAGGCAGGAGAGATTACAATTGCTGAAATTCCTGAAATTAATCGTTATGCAAAGCTTATTATAGTTACTGATAATCTTTCTATACAATTAACCAACGCATTAATTAATACTAAAAAAGCGAAAAAACAATTAATTCAAGTTACTGATGAGATAGAAAAATATGAATTTTCTCAAAAAGAAATAAGAGAAAAATTAGCTAATTTAAAAAAGGTTTATGAATCCATTCAGAAAATGCAGCAATGGAAAGCTAAACTTAAAAATTTAACCACAGGACAAATTGTAGTGAGCTTTCAAAATAACACTAAAAAAATTGCTGAAAACCAATTGTTCTTACAAAAAATAAGAGAAGCTTTTAATAAAACTAAGGTTGATGTTAAAAAGACTAAATTAAATTTAAGCTCTTTAAAAGAGCCATTGTTACGTCTAGTACAACAGGAATCTATTGCAGAAAAAGAAGTTATCTTGAAAAAACTTTATCAGTTTGCAAAATTAAAATTACTTGCCAAAAATATTAAAATTCCTGAAAAAACGTTAGAAATTAACAAAACTTTAGCTGAAAAACCATTAAAAATAATAGACTATCAAAACTTGTTAGCTAGTCGAACTAGGATTATTAAAAAACAACAAGAACAACGGATTGAATTATCAAAAAAATTAAATTATCTTATTTATAATATTGAACAGTATATTAATATTTTATCTGAAACTAGAAAAACAGAATCACAACATTATTCTAATGCTCTTGAGTTAAAAAAGCTTATGGGGCTTGGAAAATTAAATGATGATGAAGTTCTAGAAAATATCATTGATATTTTGCAATCAAAGATAATAAGTCAATTGAATAAAGATATAACCAGAATAATAAACTATAAAATTAATATTAAACAACAGATAAAAAATCTTAATCAACAAGATGAAACTATTATAGCAATTCAAAATTCATTAATTATAACAAAAAATTTAACTGCTAAACGAATTGATATATCATTAAAATGGCAAAAATTAAAAGAAAGTTTTGAGCGTAAACGGAACGAACTTTCTGAAACCGAATTAAAAACAATTGAACAAACTGCTATTCGTCGTATAGAAGCAGAAGATAATATAATAGAATTTTTTCTAGGTTTTATACCATCAAAACGGGCTGAAAGTCTAAGTAATCTTATGTATATTTATTATTTAGAATTGATAGAACTAGAAAAAAAGCAAGAAAATATACGAGCTCAAAGAATTAAAATAAAAATTTTAACCAAGCTTGCACAACAAGAAAAACCGATCATACGTAATTTATTGCCGTTGTTACAAAAACATAAAGATCAATTGGAATTAAAAAAAGCAGAAGAATTGGCAAAAATTAAAATTCAATTAATGCCTGAAAAAGCTGATGAAATTCTTAATGAATTTGAGACGAAAACTGGATATCGTATTGCTATGCCTGCATCTATTTTAAAAGAACATAAAGTTAATATAATTAAAAAAGCTACTAATTTAATTTTTGATTTGCATATACAAATAATTGCTATTGATAAATGGTTTAATCTTTTTGAACAAAGACTTTCAACTACTACAGGTATTGATGAAGAGATAGGTAATTATCAAGATAAATTAGGAATTCTTAATGATGAAAATTATGCTATTCAATATCGTATTCAATATATTATTGGCAATTCTGTGGAGCAATCATCGAATAACGCTGATGAACTTAATTTATTAAATGGTGAAATTGGAGAATTAAGATTAGATATCTATAAAATACGCACTCAAGCAACTTTGCAAGTAATTATTAAATTAACATTAATTTTATTAATAACAATATTTATCACTTGGGTTACTAATAAATTAGTTAATAGAACTTTGAGCAATGCAAATAGATTATATAAAAAACAAACATTTTCACTGTTGGAAAATAAACCAGTAGGTACTTTTATTATTTTATTGCCATTACTGAGAACTATTTTTATTTTTATTGTTTGGATCAGTGCGATTATTTTAGGATTGAGTATATTGGGTTTTAATGCAGGAACTGTTCTTGCTGGTTTAGGTATTGGAGGCCTTGCCGTTGCTATGGCTTCTCAGAAAACACTTAGTGATATCATTGGTGGAATTAGCATTCTTATTGCCGGATCATTTAAAATTGGTGATATTATTTTATATAATAATCAGCCTGGTAAAATAGAAGATATTAGTCTTCGCTATACTAGAATCCGTGAATCTGTAACTGATTATCTACATACTGTTCCAAATTCATTGTTAGCTGAAAAACAACTGACAAATATATCAGCAGCAGAACCAGGAGTTCATCTAACCATGAGTTTACCATTATCAATCGATAATTCAGCAGAACAATTAAAACTAGCTATACAAATAGTCACTGAGATAATTAAACAAAATCCATACGCTACATTAAAATGGATTCGTTTCCATAGTTTTGAAACATATGCTTTTACAATTAAGTCTAATTTTGGAGTGCAATGGGAACAAAAAAATATAGTCCAAACCGATCTCTATACTGAAATTGTCAGACAATTTCAACAACATAATATTAAATTTGCTTATCCAATTTAAGAATATAATAAAAAATGGTGGTGCTGATGGAAATATCTGGGAAAATTAGCTTTAAATAAATGGGAATAAATTATACCTCAAATTCCTGAGTTAGGTACGGGAATTTTAATTAATCTACCATTTTGTATTACAATATTATCCCCAGTTTGAATACCATCTTGGATTGGCCATTTCTGGATTGAGCCATTTGTTATCACTGTCATTATACTATCATTTATACTTTGTACGATACCTTTGTTATCTGGAGTAGTGATTAATTCCTCCACCATGAGTTTAACTGAGTTCACGTAAGATTCCTTGTTCAGTTATGAGTTCCTTTCAGTAAGATCGTGATGAACTGAAGTGACGATGCCTTTCCATGCCGCGCTATTCAATCTATCAAATGATTGGGTTATATCACCAACGAATGCTTCTGGAATGAATACTGTTTG
>JASFYV010000162.1:0-8750 GCA_045046925.1 Candidatus Marithrix sp.
GCTGTTCCCACTGTTTCCTTACGACCTGGTAATATCTATCCCATTGACTATCTTTTAATCTATGTCTTCTTTCCATTTTATATCTCTATTCTTTATAGTGTATATTTTAACATTATTTTATAGTTTATTTTTTAATTGATGACACGCCCTAATAGAACCAAACTTTATAACTATTCAAAAAACTATGCTATATTTATTAGTCGGAAAATAATTCAAATATGTTGAAGACCTATTAATATAAAAAATATGAAAACTCCAGTAATTTTATGCATTGATGACGAAACAATATTATTAGATGCACTTAAATGTCAACTTAAGGATTATTTTGCTGGTAAATATCGGATTGAAACAGTAGAATCTGCTGAAGAAGCATTAGAAGTAATTGAAGAATTAGAAGAAGATAAGATTGAACTGCCAGTTGTTATTTGCGACCAAATAATGCCGGGTATGAAAGGAGATGAGTTATTAGTTGAAATCCATACTATTCTACCAGCTACTTTGAATATATTGTTAACTGGTCAAGCTGACGTGGATGTCATTGGCAATGCAGTGAACAAGGCTAATCTTTATCATTATATCGCTAAGCCTTGGGAACCGACTAATTTTAACTTAACTATTAAAGGAGCAGTTGAACATTATTTTCAAGAGCAAGAATTGGCTCAGTTTTATGCTGATTTAGAAGTCAAAGTTGCTGAACGTACTCAAGAATTGCGTAAAAAGAATGAATTTTTAAATATGGCTGTTCATGACTTGAAAAACCCAATTACTGCTATTCAAGGTTTTTCTGAAATAATACAATATGATTGCAAAGATATAGATAACGAGGAAATTATTGAAATAGCAGGAAAAATATTTACTAGCTCACAACAGATGTTTGATTTGGTGAAAAATATCTTAGAGGTTAATGCAATTGAATTAGGTAAGCTGGAATTATCGTTTAGTAAGCAAAATATCTTACCTGTTGTGCAAGGTTTATTCAAACATTATGCTGAAGTTGCAGAATCTAAAAATATTCAATTACAACTAAATAATCATGATGAAAAATGTTATGTTAAAGTTGATACTAATAGTATTTATCGGATTTTAGACAATTTAATTTCCAATGCAATAAAATATTCATTACCTAATAAAAAGATTTTAATAAGTATTTCTAATAATTATGATAGTGTACGTTTTAAGATTAAAGATGAAGGACCGGGGTTAAGCGATATGGATCAAAAAAAATTATTTGGCCAATTCACTCGTTTGACTCCACAACCGACTGGTGGTGAACATTCTACCGGTTTGGGTTTATTTATTGTGAAGCAATTAGCAGAAACTATGCATGGTAAGGTCTGGTGTGAAAGTATGTTAGGACATGGAGCAACTTTTATAGTTGAATTTCCAAGAGTTGATTAATTTTTAAAACATAAATATTCTCAAGATTTTCTTGAGTTTAACTTTACTCAACCTATTTATAGCATTTCTCAATTTGGCTTTTGTTCTCTTCCTAGCTTAGGACTGAGGAGGTACGGGAAATGTTATAACTACTTAAAATCATAAATTTAACTCCGTTATAATAAAATTATGAACTGGCTAGATAATATCATTATTATTCTTATTTGGTTATTTGTTGTTTTTGGTTATTCAAGAGGTTTTGTAACAGAACTATTTGCTTTTTTTAGTTGGTTTTTATCTTTAATGATTGCTTTATTTTTTATAAGCGGACTAGCAAGTTTATTAGTTACCTTTATTCCTTTGACTGACTTACGTTTTGGAGTTTCATTTGTAATATTGTTTGCTATTAGTTTTGTCATTATAAGTTGGTTAAATGACTTAATCATTAGTTCTATAGGGTCAACCCAACTCAATGAATTAGAATGTATAACTGGAGCATTCTTTGGATTTATCAAAGGAAGCACCATAATAACAATACTAATTATATTAGCTGGCTTAACAAAATTCCCGGCCAGTATTTTATGGCAAGAATCTTTGATAATAGATATTATTAAACCAATTATTATGATATTTTTTAGCTATTTATCGCCTGATGTTGTGGCACAATTTAATTTTAAACTTTAAATAACTGTAATGTGCGGAATTATTGGGATTGTAGGAAAATCAGCTGTAAATCAAGCATTGTATGATGGCTTGACTGTATTGCAACATCGTGGTCAAGATGCTGCTGGTATTGTAACTTGTGATAATGATCGTTTGTATTTACGCAAGGATAATGGTTTAGTACGAGACACTTTTCACACTCGACATATGTTAAACTTACGTGGCAATATGGGTATTGGTCATGTACGTTATCCAACTGCTGGTTGTGAATCTAGTGCTGAAGCTCAACCTTTTTATGTAAACTCTCCTTATGGTATTACCTTAGCTCATAACGGTAACCTTACTAATGCTGATAGTTTAAAACAAGATTTATTTCAAGAAGAGTTACGTCATATAAATACTAATTCTGATTCTGAAGTTTTATTGAATGTTTTGGCTCAAGAATTACATAAATTACATAAATTACATATTAATTATGAAGATGTATTTAAAGCTATTCATGGTGTCCATCAACGTTGTAAAGGTGGTTATGCGGCAGTAGCTATGATTACTGGGGTAGGAATTTTAGCTTTTCGTGACCCACATGGCATCCGGCCACTTATATTTGGTAAGCGTGAAACTCCAAATGGTACCGAATATATGGTAGCTTCGGAAAGCGTTGCAATTGATATGCTTGGTTTTCAAATAGTACGAGATATTGCACCTGGAGAAACAATTTTTATCAGCTCTGTTGGACAACTACACACTTACCAAGATACTAATAAATCTATAAGCACACCATGTATTTTTGAATATGTATATATGGCGAGACCAGATTCTATTATTGATGGAATTTCAGTTTATAAATCTAGGTTAAGAATGGGTAAAGCTTTAGCGAAAAAAATTCTAAAAATTTATCCTAAACATGATATTGACGTGGTTATTCCGATTCCTGATACTAGTTGTACAGCCGCTCTACAACTTGCTCATGTACTTAATCGTAAGTATCGAGAAGGATTTGTAAAAAACCGTTATATTCCACGCACTTTTATCATGCCAGGCCAAAATATGCGTAAGAGATCGGTTCGACAAAAGCTAAATGCCATTAAATTAGAATTTGCTGGTAAAAATGTACTGTTAGTGGATGATTCTGTGGTACGTGGTACTACATCTAAACAGATTATTCAAATGGCTCGTGATGCTGGTGCTAAAAAAGTGTATTTCGCTTCGGCAGCTCCACCAATTCGTTATCCTAATGTTTATGGGATTGACATGCCAGTAGCTAGTGAATTATTAGCTCATAACCGTACTGTGGAAGAGGTTGCGGAAGTTATTCAAGCTGATTGGATGGTATATCAAGATTTAAAAGATTTGATAGGATGTGCTAGGAAAGGTAATAAAAATATCAAACAGTTTGATACATCTTGTTTTAATGGTAATTATATTACTGGAGATATTAATGAAGAATATCTTGCAGAACTTGAACAACGACGTAGTGATTCTGCTAAAACCCAAAGCAAAACCCAAGATAATGAAATAATGGGTATTCATAATGTTACTTAAAAAGCAATTATTAATTCTTAATGCTTAATTAAAACCTAAAAAATATAAGGATTTTTGAGTATCAGAATTAAAAAATAATTTCTCTTGATTTAAAATGTTTTTAATTAAGAATTAAGAATTATAGCATTAAGAATTAAATAAGACTATGCAAAAAAAAGGCTGTTTACTAATTGTTGATGATGAGGATTGTGGACGTAGTATTTTAGAAATATTATTACAATCTGAGAATTATCAGTTGGAATTTGCAGTAAATGGTGAAGATGCTTTATTGAAAGCAACAGAATTAATGCCAGATTTAATTTTGTTAGACATCATAATGCCAAGAATGGATGGATTTGAAGTTTGTAAACGTTTGCGTGAACATCCTAAATTAGCTGAAGTTCCAGTGATTATGTTAACCGCCATTAGTGATCGAGCAACTCGTTTAAAAGGTATCAAAGCTGGTGCTGATGATTTTATTACGAAACCATTTGATAAATTAGAATTATTAGCTCGGGTTAATACTATTATCCGTTTAAATCGTTATAGACGTTTATCAACAGAACGTATGAGATTTGATTGGGTAGTTGAACAATCTGATGATGGTTATTTGTTATTAGATGGTGATTCTATTCGATATGCTAATTCAGCTGCTAGGTTATATTTGGGCTTATTATCAGAGAATATTAAGTCTGTAAAATTTATCGAACATTTAGCAGTGCAAAATTTGAAACAAGAACCTGAAGTTGCTTGGCAAAATTGGCCTGAATCTAATATTGGTGATATACCACGATATTTAGTACGTCCAGAAACCCAACATTCTCAATTATTATGGTTGCAGGTATATATTTTAGAATCACCTTTTGATAATTTTTGTGGGCAATTGGTTCGTTTAACAGATGTCAGTATACATATGAACTTACAACAACAAATGTGGACTTTCCAAAGTTTGGTTTCTCATAAGTTGCGAGCTCCACTTAATGGTTTGATTAGTTTGCAGTTTTTGGATCAGGAAAATATAGATCTATCTAGCCAAAAAGCTCATTCATTACTGAATATTGCCAAGGATAGTGCTAAACGACTACAAGAACAAATTTTAGATATTTTACGTTATTTAGATTCTTCTCAATTACTTGAACAAGGTAATATATTTCAACTAGCAGATTTAGCAGATTTATTAAATAAAATTAAAATAGATTTAGAACTGGAACCTATTTTTATCCAAATAGATAATAATTTGAACAATAAATCTATTGCCTTTTCTAGTCAAGGATTAGAATTAATATTACATGAATCTTTCACTAATTCTAAAAAATTTCATCCATCTAAGACTCCAACATTAGAAATATCAGCCAAAATTACTGATAATAATATGTTACTGTTATTGATCAGTGATAATGGTAGATATATGTCTAATCAAGAACTTAACAAAGTATGGATTCCATATTATCAAAGTGAAAAATATTTTACTGGTGAAGTGAATGGCATGGGATTAGGATTATCAATGATTGCTAAGTTAGTATTAGGTAGTGGTGGTAGCTACAATTTATATAATCGTAATGATATACCTGGAGTTACATTAGAATTGTTACTACCAATAGGATTAACTCAAAATTCCTAGTTTTCTTTACGTTCTAAGAAGAATGCACGGAGTTAATTTTTGCTATTAAGTCTTTTTATTTGCGTAAGTTAATAATAAATATTTCATATAGATGCTAATAGAATAAGTCCAGAAAAACTAGCTTCATATAGCAGTGAAAATAAAATTGGTAAACATGGAGAATTCATTTTTAGTTATTATGAACAGAATAAAGTTATTAAAAAATCTTTAATTAAAACTGATCGTTCAAATACATTACAAACTAATATTGATTAAGTTATATTTTAGATGTGGAAATGGAACTAACTAAAGAGTTATTTCCAATCATGTAAAAATTAGTTATAAATTTGATAAACTTTCAGCAATATCACCAGATAGCTTAGGTGCTGGAAGGATATAAAGAGCAAACATTAGAAGAATTATGCGAAAAAACAGTATATAAATTCATCTTAAATACAGAAAGAAATGATTACCCTTATATAAATGTCAATTCTGATAGAAAGGAATTTCACTGCAACCATATGGTAAAAAAGAAAATCGTGATAAAACTATTAAGTTTATGAAGGCATTATGTAAAAACACTCACTTTATATATGATAAACATATGAATGATAAAGTTATTCAAGAAATTGCCAAAACACTCCCAAAAAAGAAATTAAATATAGTCTATAAAAATGAATAGTTATCTCAAGATCAAATAAACAGATTATTAAAACCTATATGTAAAAATTGGAAAATATAAGAAGATACAAAGCATACTTATCATGATAGATATTTGTTAATTGACAATCAAATAGAAATTATTTTAACCAATGGTTTTGATTACTTATTTGATGAAAATAAAGATATATAAGGATGCAGAATGAATTGCATAAATCGTGTATATAATGTGACTCGAAAGATGTAATTCGTAAACTCATTACATCCTACATGAAGTATGTAATTAACCATATATATATTCTAGTAGCCAACCCCTCGTTCTCCTCTTAACTTAGGATGAGGAAGGGAAATGTTTCTGGTAGGTTTCACTCAACCATACATGATTATATCGCTTTCGTTATTTAGGAAAAATGTCTATTATTAGAAATAAATCATAAATAAACAAATTCAAATTAATAATCTAGCTTTAACTCCATAAAACAAAAATTAACAAACTTGTTTAATGAATAAAATTGTTACAAATTACTTTCTGTTTGATAATTGGAGAACTTGAAATAATGAAAATTTATAAAATTATATCATTGTTTAGTGGTTGCGGAGGTCTTGATTTAGGTTTTCTAGGTAATTTTAAGTTCCTTGGTAAAGAATATAATAAAAATAAATTTGATATAGTTTGGGCAAATGATATAGATAAAAATGCTTGTATTACATATAATAAAAACTTTAATCACAAAATAGTTTGTGCCGATATAAGAGATTTACTCAATAATATAAGCTTACTTGATGAATCAATACCATTAAAAACTGATATTGTTCTTGGTGGATTTCCTTGTCAAGATTTTAGTCATGCCGGAAAAAGGAAAGGATTCGATAGTGCAAGAGGCACATTATATCAAACTATGTTGGAGATCGTAAAAAAGACAACTCCCATGTTATTTTTAGCAGAAAATGTTAAAGGTCTGCTAACAATGAATGATGGTGATGCCATAAAACAAATAGTTTCAGATTTTGAACAGCTTGGATATAATGTTTCTTATAAATTATTATTAACTGCTGATTTTGAAGTGCCACAAAAAAGAGAAAGAGTTTTAATTATTGGTACAAGAAAAAACCTATTACCTAATTTTAAATTTCCAAAACCCATTGTAAATAAGAATAATTGGATATCTTTGGATAATGCAATAGGAGATTTAGAAAATAAAGCAGAAGGAAGTGTTGAAAATCATTTTTGGTCAAAAGCAAAAAAAAATAAAGGCCAAGGAAATAATGCTGTGTCAAAACATCAACCTGGACCAACTATGAGAGCAGAACATCATGGTAATATTGAATTTCATTGGAATGAAAAAAGAAGATTATCAGCTAGAGAAGCAGCACGAATACAATCATTTCCTGATGATTTCATTTTTTATCCATCAACATCTAGCTCCTACAGACAAATAGGCAACGCTGTTCCTCCAGTTTTTGCTTGGCACATTGCAAAACATATTAATAATTTTTTAAATAGCAAATTGAATAATGACTAAAAAGATATTTAGTATTTTTGAACAAAAGAATATAGTAGAAAAAATTAAAGAAAAATTGCCTTACTTATTTCAGTTAGCTGAGATTGATAATTCCAGAGATGGAAAATTAGGAATGGAAATCGGTTCAGCAAGAGAAAGAATAATTATTGCATTACTCATTTTTAAATTTGGTGAAAAGAATGTAAAAACAGATATTCCAATAACTAAAAAAGAAATAGATGTTGTTGTATTTAATGAACCAATATCAATAAAAACAGTAACTAATAGAAAAATTATTGGAGTGAAATTGATTTGGACTGTTGATGCAGATAAAGCATTACAATTCATAAATAGTTATTCGCCTGAATGTGACATTTTATTAGTACATATTAATTGGGAAAATAAAGGTGGTATGTATTTGCTATCAAAAATATCTCAACAAGAAATACTACAACAATTTGGGAAAGAATTTTATTTTAAATTACCCAAAAAAGGTACTAATCCAAGAGGTGTAGAAATAACAAACCAAGCTATAAATAAACTTATTGAACACCAGACCACAAAAAAAATTGAAATTAATTGGGTTAGAGATGAATCTATTGAATATAACTCATATGATAAATGGGTTGAGTATTGGAAGAATAATGTATAAAAATAAGTTATTTTTTTATTGATACTTCCTCTAAAACAAAAATTAATAAACTTATTTAAAGAAAACTAGATTATGAATGAACAACAAGATGAATTGGAAGGTGAAGATAGTTCAGGTGGTATTTATCCAAATGCTACCATTAGAATATCTAAAGAGCAATTTAGTGTTTACGATTTGAAAAGACAATATGATAAATACGAAACTATTCTCATGGAAACAGATTTTCAAAGAAAAAATGTGTGGTATTCTAAACAAAAACATGAGTTAATTGAATCTATTTTAATGGGTATTCCTATCCCCATGATGTATTTTTTTGAAGATAAAGATGGTAACAGACAAGTTGTAGATGGCAAACAAAGATTAACTGCTATCTTTGATTTTCTTGATGGTAAATTCAGGTTAAATAACCTAAAGATTTTACATGAACAAAATGGTAAATCTTTTGAAGATTTGGAACTTGTTTTACAAAGCACAATTGAAAAATACCAATTATCTATTTATGTTATTCAACCACCTACTCCAGAAAAAATTAAATTTGATATTTTTGATAGAGTCAATCGTGGTGGCACAATATTAAATCATCAAGAAATGCGTAATGCTTTGTATCAAGGTAAAGCAACAGATTTATTGAATAGATTAGTTGAATTAGATTGTTTTAAAAAAGCTACTAACAATGGTAAGTAGGAAGACAAAATTATATTACCAAAAATTAAGTAAAATTAATATTATAATTTTTTCCAATATTAGCTAGTATATTATACAAAGAATCTCTCAG
>JASFYV010000163.1:0-14613 GCA_045046925.1 Candidatus Marithrix sp.
ATCCCCAAAGATACAAAACATCCTCGTGGTGGAAGGTCACAAAGGAAAAACCTTAAAACAAGTATCGAATCCAGACCATGTGGAAGTCCATTTACCAGAAAAATGTAAATGTTGTGGACGTAATTTCAGCGAAAAAGATAAACATGAAACAATTCAAATTAGACAAATATTTGATATACCCGAACCAAAATTAGAAGTAACCGAACATCAAATAGGCCAAGTAACTTGTTGTGGAATAAAACAACATGGTGAATATCCAAAATCTGTAACAGCTCCAGTGCAATATGGTGCAGGTGTACAAGCCTTAGTGACTAAATTATCAGTTGACCATAAGATGCCGTTGAACCAGTCAATTATTTGAGGATATATATGGTTACGGAATTAATAGTACATGAAAGAGCCTTAAAACTTGGTTATAAATTGGCCGAATCAGTGGAAACTAAAAATATAGCCAAGTTATTAGCACAAGAGGTAGTACATTTTGATGAAACGGGGATAAGAGTTGGAGGTAAACTACATTGGCTACACACAGCTTCAACCCCAACTTACACTCATATGAAGATGGAGTACTTGCTTTTGCCTTGGAACCTGATATCCCATTCACTAATAATCAGGCTGAACGGGACGCGAAGGTTAAACAGAAGGTTAGTGTCCGCACGCCGTCAGGAAGTCATACTTACGCACGTCTGCAAGCTGTTATACTTTCCGTTCGAAAGCAAGGTCATAATGTTATTCACTTCTTTACGTAATTTATTTTCTCCTTATTCCAATATCTCTATATCGTTATAGGTAGGTAGTTACTAATGTCTTTTATAAAGTGTACGGTAGTGAAAGTTGAGAACAGAGTTTATTTGGATGAAAGTGGAATTTGACTCTACATAAAGATTATGGCAGAGCGAGGAGAGCAATTGTGAGTAAATATAAGCGTGTTAGCATGATCGCGGCACAATGTAAAAAGGCAATCTTGTGTCTTTCACGGAACAGTATTATTTAATGCTTGGGTTAAAAACTCTCTCCTACCCGAATTAACATCAGGGAAAATGGTGATTATGGACAACATAAAGAAAACTCAGGAGATTATAGAACGGGTGTAAAATACTGTTCCTTCCACCATACTCTCCAGACCTAAATCCAATAGAAAATTACTGGGCAGTAATCACGGATCAAGAAGGTGAAAAATACTTGCGATGACTCCATCCAATAAGGCGATAAACTTGGCCTTTTAAAAAGATTATTGAATTTAAATAGTACTATAGAAGCTCGTCATTGGTATAAGTTTCTATATTGAGACCATGTTTTCTGATTACAAAAGCCAGGGTTTCAATTTAAACAAGAGTCACTTGACTAATCCTGAACGTGTTTCTCGTCTTATGATACCTGAATTCTGTGTTGTATTACCTCATAACTATTTGAATATTTAATTTTTTTTACAAATGTACGGTAGTGAATAGAAAAATAGATTGGTAATATGCTTGCAACATGATTCAAGGAAAAATTTAATTAATATTCCATATTATTGAAACTATTGAATATATTTTTCAAACTATAGATTGTTTTTATGCTATAAAACTATAGGAATAAGTATCTGCGATTCAATTTCTTGCCATCGTTCAGTATCTAAAAATGGTTTAATCCATATAATCCGGTAATTTTCGCAACATAATTGTTACAATCACTCCACTTACTATTCCAAATATTAATGAAGCTGTCACTAATAATGGCAATAAATAAAACAATCCATCGTGTTGAACAAATAGCCAGTAAGCAACCCAAAATTGTGCTATAATATGACTAATAGCAGCAGCAACGCTATAGCCGATAGGGCCACATCCTTTGCCTGGTAATTGGCTTAAAACAACAAGTATAACAGTACTGGCCAATGCTCCACTTAAACTAAGTATAAATGTTGGAGATAAAAATGTACCTATCAATAAACTGGCAGTCAATACTCGCAATAAATTAACCCACACTGCCATACGCCAACCAAACAATATCAATACTGCAATAGTAATCACATTAGCTAAACCAGGTTTAACTCCTGGTAACGGACTAGGTAAAGCACTTTCAATAATATGAATAGTTATTGCTAAAGCAGTAAACCAAGCAATTCTATGATCATCACGAGTAGTTTGAATTTTCACAATGGCTTATTTTATTAAAGAAATTTTTTATAGTTTACAAGGCGAAGGTTTACAAAGCGGAAGAGCTGCTGTGTTTTGTCGGTTTGCTGGGTGTAATTTATGGTCAGGTCGAGAAGAAGATCGAATAACTGCTAAATGTAATTTTTGTGATACTGATTTTATAGGAATTAATGGCCAAAATGGTGGTAAATTTAATAATGCTCAAAGTTTAGTTACAAAAATTGCTGAACATTGGCCAGATTTTAATGATAAACCACTGGTAATATGTACTGGTGGAGAACCATTATTACAGATTGACTCAATTTTGGTGGAAACATTTCATCAAGCTGGTTTTGAAGTTGCATTAGAAACTAATGGTACTTTGAAAATACTTCCAAATATTGATTGGATTTGTGTAAGTCCTAAAGCTAATGTGCCGTTAATATTGACTCATGGAGACGAATTAAAATTGGTATTTCCACAACTTAATGCTCCACCAGAGTTATTTCAACATTTTGATTTTAAATATTTTTTTCTACAACCAATGAGTGGCCAACAATTGCTCAATAATACTCAATTGGCTTTAGATTATTGTTTAAAACATCCACAATGGCGAATTAGCTTACAAACCCATAAATTACTAAATATTCAATAATATAGCATTTTTTCATTTGTATACCTCCCCCAGCCCCTCCTTATTAAGGAGGGGAGCATAGTTACCTTCCTACATTAGGTACTCCTCCTAAGTTAGGGGAGGTTACTGTCTGCGTAGCAGCAGTATAACAAATTTTACTAAATTGAACAAATATTGGTATACAACTTATTATTAGTTATCTATGACATTAAGAAAAAAGACTTTATGGATGGTTGGAACTACTTTAGTAGGGTTATTAATCTTATTGCTAACCATTTCATCAACAATTTTGTTGCAAGGATTTGTTAAATTGGAAGAATTAGAAGTTGAGAAAAATATAATTCGATTAAACAATATTTTTGCTAGTGAATTGGAACGTTTGTCTATTCTCGCTGATGATTACGGTTCTTGGGATGATACTTATGAATATATGCATAATCATAATAAAGAATATATAAATACTAATATGGTAGATTCTACTTTTGAAAACTTAAATTTGAATTTGATTATGTTATTGGATTTAAATGGAAAGATTATATTTGAAAAGCATCGACATGGAAAAAAATTTGATTTAAAACCATTTGAACTTAATGAACATATTGACTCAATAATTAAAAATACTCCTAAACTACGAAGTTTAGTTTTATTACCAAATGAAATAATGTTATTAGCAACTTATCCAATTATAACTAGTGAAAAAAAAGGGCCTAGTCGTGGTACATTTATTATGGGATATTTCTTAGATCAAACAGAAATAGACCGGATTAGTAACTTGGCTCAATTATCTATAACTGTTCAACGTCTCGATAAACTACCACCTATAGAAATTGACCAACGTATCCAAATTATAGATAAACATAATATTTCTGGTCTAACAACTATTAAGGATATTTATAATAAACCAGCAATCTTATTAAAGTTAACTATGCCAAGAAATATATTTCAACAAGGATTGAGCAGTCTACGTTATGTAAGCATCTTTGTGTTATGTTTTGCAATAATATCTGCTGGGTTAATTTTATGGTTATTTGAACGTTTAGTGCTAGCACGTTTAGCTTTTTTAAGTGAAGAAATAGAAAATATAAGTATTAATAATAAACTAACTGTACAAGGTGATGATGAATTAGATCAATTAGCCATGACTATCAATAAGATGCTTACTGAATTACAAGAATCTAATGATAAAACATTAAGTTTATTGGATGATAATCAGTTTTTGACCAGTCGCTCTATCGCTATCCAAGAAGACGAACGACGTGAACTATCCAGAGAATTACATGATGAATTTGGTCAATGTTTGACGGCAATTCAAGCTGATGCTGCTAATATTGTGGAATTGACTAAAAATAATGATATTGAGTTTAAAAATAAAATTATTCCTAGTGCTAACGCTGTGATAGATACTTCAGGTCATATGTATAATATAGTTCATTCTTTAATGCAACAATTACGTCCTAGCGATTTAGATGAATTAGGTTTAACAGATTCCTTACAAGAATTAATCACTAATTGGCAAACCCGTCATAAAGTAAATTGCATCTTAATAATAAAAGCTGATAACTTAAATTCACTGGGTAATATTATTAACATCATGATTTATCGTATTATTCAAGAAAGTCTGACTAACATTGTTAAACATGCTAAAGCTACTAGAGTAATTATAACCTTAAATATTGATGCACAAGAATTAATGATTTCTATTCATGATAATGGTTGTGGTATGAATATAAATAACCATAAACGTGGTTTGGGATTAATAGGTATTCGTGAACGAGTACGATCTTTAGATGGTACAATGAACTTAACTAGTATTATTGGTAAAGGCGTAAAAATTGCTTTGACTATTCCAATTGCGGAAGAATATTTGAGTAAACATAAAAAATGGAAGTAGTCATGAATACTATTAACATATTATTAGTTGATGATCACGAAATAGTACGAGCTGGTTATCATAGATTGCTAGAAAATACTGAAGATATTGAAATAATTGCGGAAGCAAATAGTGGAGAAGAAGCTTATAGGATTTATACTAAATTACAACCAGATGTTGTGGTTATGGATTTATCTATGCCTGGTATAGGAGGTTTGGAAGCAGCTTGTAAAATCCTTAAATATGATGATGATGCAAAAATTTTAGTATTCAGTGTATATGAAAATGGAACGTTTTTAAATCGGACTTTAGAAGCTGGAGTACTAGGTTATATCACCAAACGTAGTGCAGCTAAAGTTATGGTAGAAGCAGTGCGTAAAGTAGCACAAAAACAACAATTTATTGGCCAAGAAATGCAACAATTTTTGGTGAAAAATAATGATGATTTATTTGAATTATTGTCATCCCGAGAATTTGAAGTATTTTTATTGTTGGCAGAAGGAAAGAGTGTAAATGAAATTGCTGAGATTTTAATCTTAAGTTCTAAAACTGTCGGACATCATTGTACTAATTCAAAGAAAAAGTTAAAAGTTAATAATACTGCAGAGTTAACTAAATTAGCGATTAGTAAAGGATTTATAAAAATTTAAGTTTGGCTATTTTTCTTTTTCATTTTAGCCTTATACATATTTTCATCTGCTATTTCAATTAAATCTTTTGGAGATATATCATTTTTATAACAATATTCTGAAAATCCAAAGCTAAAATCAATGACTATATCATGAACTTTTTGCTTATTTAAATTTTGCCTAATCCTTTCTATTAGTTTTTGGGAATCTTGTAATTTTACTTTAGGAAATACAATCAAAAATTCATCTCCCCCCATACGGAACACATAATCTGAAGCTCTAACCATATTTTTAAGCGAACTAACTACCGTATTGATCAATACATCACCTTCGGCATGACCATAATTATCATTAATTATTTTCAAATTATCTATATCTATATAACATAATACAAAACATTCTTTAGCTTTTTTAGTAATTTCAATTTGTTGAGATAAAACTTTATACACCGATCTACGATTTAATGCTCCAGTAAGGGTATCTTTTAATGATAATTCTTCCAATTTTTCCAAAGTTTTTTCTAGTCTAATATGCACTCCAACTCTAGCTAATACTTCTTCTTCAATAAATGGTTTAGTTATGTAATCTACCCCACCAGCCCGAAAAGCTTTCAGTTTAGTTTCAATATCAGTCAAAGCGGTCACAAAAATAATAGGAGTATCTTTAGTGATCTCATTCTCTCGCAAACGCCGACAGGTTTCAAAACCATCTATCCCAGGCATGTTTACGTCTAACAAGATTAGGTCTGGTTTTACATAAGCTACTCGTTTGATAGCTATCTTACCGCTAGTAGCAGCCAATACCTTAAATCCGGCATTGTGTAAGCAATTATTTAATACATCTAAATTATTGGGTTCGTCATCGACTATTAAAATTGTACTTGTCATTTTTTTACAATATATGATTAACTTAAGTATCTTCTCTGCATGATTCAAGCCATTCACTGATGTTTTCTAGTTGATAGTTTTTGAGCAAGGTCTGCATTTCTCTAATAAAAGGTTGTAATTTTACATCAGTCTGAGATAGTTTAGCCAGTTCCTTAACTAATCCATTAACATCACCCATTAAGGATAATTCATACATTTCTGCTACTGCTTCTGCTGCTGGAAATATTATCTCTTGTTCCACATCAATCTCTTCAGTGATATTAGCAACATTATCTCCATAAACCCAGATTAAGTTTAAATGGTGTTGTAATTGGGAAAATAGATTATCAATTTGAATTGGTTTGGATAAAAATACATTACTCCCAACGATTAAACTTCTATTTTGATCTTCTTCATAGACACTGGCAGAAGCAGCAATAATTATTTTATCTTTTAATTCCATAGACTTACGAATTTGGCGAATTAATTCAAATCCATCCATTTCTGGCATTATTAAATCAGTAATAATAACATCAGGCAGGAATTCCATAGCTTTTTCTAAACCTTTAATTCCATTATTAGCTTCTTTAGTTTCAAAACCTAATGGCGTTAGTAAATCTACCAGTACTGCTCTATTTTCCCAATTATTGTCTACTATTAATACCTTTGGAGCTTTACCTTTGATACCGATAATTGGTAAATCAATTTTTGGGTTTGATGTTATTTCTTCATGTTCAATCATTGATAAAGTTAAATCAAACCAAAATTTAGTTCCAGAACCAATTTGACTTTCCACTTGTAGTTTGCCACCCATTAATTCTACTAGATTTCTACTAATTGACAAACCTAATCCAGTACCTTTAGTCTGTTGTTCTCGATCACCAACTTGATGAAATGGATCAAATACAGCTTGTAAATCCTTAGGAGTAATACCAACTCCAGTATCTTCCACTGTAAAACGGATAGATATATAATGCTCTTCTAGTTGATTTTGAACTTCTGCTTTCAGAGTTATACTTCCACCATCAGTAAACTTAACTGAATTACCTAACAAATTTAATAATACTTGGCGTAAACGTTTCTCATCACCATTTATATTTTTTGGCAAAATAGAATCCATTTCTAAATTAAATATAATTTCTTTGCATTCAGCCCTAATCCGAATAATTTCAGCCATTCCAGTTAAGAACATAGGTAGGTTAAAATCAACATTGTATAACTCTATCTTACCAGCTTCCACTTTAGCTAAGTCAAGTACATCATTAATAAGATTTAATAAATGATTACCACTTTGTTCAATAACATTTAATCCATGTCGTTGTTGAGTGGTTATGACTGGGTCACGCCGTAAAATCTGGGCATAACCTAAAATTCCATTTAGTGGAGTTCTAAGTTCGTGGCTCATATTGGCAAGAAAAGTACTTTTAGCTTGATTCGCAACTTCGGCCTGTTTACGCAGAATCTCAGCCCCATCTTTTTCTTTTTTAAGTTCTCTGGTTCTTTCTGCAACTTGAATTCTAAGATCACGATTACGCTGTTTTATTGCATATAATCGCCATTTTACCCCTCCAATCAATAGAACTATGAACAAAATTGCCATTGCTCCTTGAAACCATAAAGTTTCCCACCAAGGTGGAGTAATGATAATTTTTATCTCTGTACCTTCTTCATTCCATTTATCATCATTATTGGAAGCTTTAACTCGGAAGATATATTGACCAGGGTCTAAATTGGTGTAGTGAACAAATCTGCGGTTGCTATTGGTATAAGTCCAAGTTTTATCAAACCCTTCCATCATATAGGCATATTTATTTTTATTAGCAGCTCGATAATTTAAAGCTGAAAATTCAAAACTAAATACAGTTTGGTCATAAGATAAAACTATCTGGTTAGCAAAATTGATATGTTGTTGTAATGGTGAGTTAATACCAATAGTTACTGGTTGATTAAAAAGTTTAAAATCAGTCAATACTACCAGTGGAATATGGGGATTATCTAATAATTTATCTGGATAAAAACTATTAAAACCATTTACTCCACCAAAAAATAATTCTCCATTTCTACTTTTATAGGCAGAATGTAATTCAAAAAAGTTACTTTGTAAACCATCCCAATGATCGTAATTTCTGAATATTTCCTGCTTAGTATCAAACTTTGATAAGCCTTTATCAGTACTAATCCATAAATAACCTTGCTTATCTTCTAAAATTCCCACTACTCTATTACCAGCTAGGCCTTGTTTTTGTCGGTATACAGTAAAAACTCTGCCATTAAACTTATTCAAACCATCACCAGTAGCAATCCAAATTATACCAGCCCGATCTTCATAAATCATGTTAATTGTATTATTACTTAAACCATTTGGAATATCTTTATCATGTTGATAATTAATAAATGTTTCTAAATTAGCCGCTTTATTAATAGCAGGAATAAATTTAGTAAGTCCTTTGTTTTCTGTACCAATCCATAAAGCTCCTGAAGAATCCATCATTACCGCTCTAATAAAGCCAAATGTTGTGTCTTCATTAAGAATATAATGACTAAAAATTTCAGTTTTTGGGTCAAATCTGTCTAAGCCTTTGCCTCTACCTAATCCAATCCATATGATATTATTAGAGTCAATTTCAATATCCCAGACAAAGTTATCATTCAGACTACTCAAATCGTTTGGTTGGTGTTGATAATTAATAAAGCTTTCAGTTTTTGGATCAAATTTATTTAGTCCATTACTAGTACCAATCCATAAGTTACCTGTACTGTCTGGTTGAATTGCTAAAATTCTATTGTCACTTAGGCTGTTAGGATTATCTAATTCATGTAGATAATGAGTAAAAATATTATCGGTTCGATCTAATTTATTAAGTCCACCACCTCTAGTACCAAGCCAAAGTATATTATCAAGGTCTTCATAAATGGCCATGATCGTATTATTATTTAAGCTATTATTATCGCTTGGATTATACTGATATAAAGCAAATCGTTTATTATCAGGGTCATATTTATTTAATCCATTAATAGTACTAACCCATAAAGTACCAGTAGTATCTTCAATAATTCCAAAAACTGTATTATCACTCAAACTATCAAGCTGACTACTATCTTGTTTATAATGAATAAATTTATTATTAGCTCGATCAAATTTGTTTAAACCATTTCTAGTCCCAATCCATAACATACCGACACTATCTTCATAAATAGAATGAGTCCAGTCATAACTTAAACTATTGATATTATTAGCATCATGTTGATAACGAATAAAGGTTTCTGTTATTGGATCAAATCGATTGATTCCACCACCTTGAGTACCAATCCACAACATGCCTGAGCTATCTTTATAAATAGAATTAGTCCAATTATGGCTCAAACTATTCAAGTTGTTTTCATCATGTCGGTAATGGATAAAAGTTTCAGTTGCTGGAATGAATTTATTTAATCCATCTTGAGTTCCAATCCATAATATTCCAGTATTATCTTCACAAATAGCTTGTACTCGATTATGGCTTAAACTATTAGGATTATTTGTATCATGATGATATTGAGTGAAAGTTTTAGTAATTGGATCAAATTTATTCAAACCATTCTCAGTCCCAATCCATAGCGTATTATTACTATCTTCGTAGATAAACCAAGCACTATTATTGCTCAAACTATTAGTATTATTCGCATTATATTGATAATGTACAAAAGTTTCTGTTATCGGATCAAAACTATTTAAACCGCCAGGACGTAAAGCAATCCACAAAAGTCCGTTATGATCTTCAAATAAATATCTAACATAATTGCCACTGAGGCTATTTGGATTATCTGGATCATGAGTATAAACCGTAAACTCATTACCATCATATTTACTTAAACCATTTTTAGTACCAATCCAAATAAAACCTTTCCTATCTTGCAATACAGAAAAAACAATATTATTTGATAATCCATCTTCAACAGTAAGATGTTCAAACTTTATATCAGTTTCAGCTTTAGCTACCTGCGTTAATATTATTATGGTCAGTAAAATTAGGTAATTTTTCATTTTTATTGTGATAGAGAAATATTCCTATTGGAGCAAAAAGTGTTCCTGATTTAAATCGTAATATTAAATCTCTTTTAATTATTATAGTTTATTCATACTCAATTATTAGGACAGTTTTAAAAATTAGACATCTTTCCTAAAAGTAACTACCTACAGCAAGTATATACGAGAAAAGATAGAAATGGTAAAATAATGAAAGGATTACCAAGCAACATAGAGTTAAATAATTATAGAACAACTTTTATAAAAAAATAAAGAGCTACAGAAACTAAAATTAGAAGTAACCGAACATAAAATAGGCCAACCTGTTGTGGTATCCAATAGTGAATACCAAAATAATGGCTCCAACACAATATAGTACAGATAGCAACTAAATTATCAGTTAACCATAAAATGCTACTGAACCAGTATTCGAAGACGTATTAAGAATTTTATTTAGTATTTACTTTAATGGCTTTCATTATGCGGTACATTACGATCCAATGTTGAGAAACAAGCTGTAAGTTATCGTGTTTCTAAATAAAATTAGTTCAAATAAAGATATGGAGAAACTTTTTTAATGTTAGAATTACTTAAAGATTTATGAGAGAACAGAAAAAATATTAGTTACCATTGATTAGTATTGTTAGGTATATTAATTGTGTTAACTCAAGGTTCTGTGGTAGCATCATTTATTTATACTTTAAAAAATATGTAAGAAATAGTAATTTTTAATTTTTAATTTTTAATTTTTAATTTTTAATTTTTAATTTTTAATTTTTTTTAAATAATTTTAGACAATTTCTAAAAAATAAATCTGGAATGAAAGTATCGTTAGAATATATTATTAATTCATTTAAACAATTTTGAAGAAAAGTTTGATCTAAATATTTGGTCTTAATAATATAAAGAAAAAACTTTATAAATTTCTTAAAAAAATAATCATCAAAGTACTATTCCAGCAATTAGGTTATATTTCTACATCTTGCATTAAAAAATATACCTTTTACACAATGGATTGCTATTTCAAATTCATTGTCTAATAAACTTGAATAAAAAACTATTTCTTGTTGCAAATTCTGATTTTTGATAATATTGTTTGATTCCACTATCTCATAAGATTTGGTTCTCATTTTTTTCGTCTACTTATTCAAAACCGTCCTAACTATTGTTAAGTAACATATCATGAAAAACCTATTTAATTTATTATCTATATTTTTAATTCTGCTATTCATCAGTTCATGCCTGCAAAAAGAAGTTTTACCTTTAAAACCAGAAGGAATATTGATTGTAAATTCTGATATATCTGTAAAAAAATACTTCACAATCCAACAAGAATTTGAAGCAGAATTATCTAAAGTTAAAATTACTAGTATTAATCTTGCCAAAGAATCTTTACCAAATATTCTATTAAGTACTAACCCATTATTAATTTATGCTATTGGTTCTAAAGCTTATAATCAAGTAGCTTCAACCATTAAAAATAAACCATTAATATTTTCCTCAATGATCAACTGGCGACGATTTGACATTACTCCTAACACTTATGGAGTTGCACTTGAATTGCCACCAGAAATGCAGCTATTTATGTATAGTTACCTATTTCCAGATATTCATTCTTTAGGAGTATTATATAGTGAAAATCATAATAGCCAATGGTTCGGGTTAGCTATTTCACAAGCTGAAGAAGTCGGATTGTCATTACATGGCCAAAATATAACAAATACTACCGAAGTTTCTCAAGAATTAGAAAAATTATTAACTAAAGTAGACGCTTTATGGCTAATTTCTGATCCAATAGTTTTACATAATGCTAATCAAGTACAACAAATATTTGATATAGCTAATACAGTGAAAAAACCTATATTTGCCTATAATACTCTGTTCATTAAATATGGAGCAGTATTAACTATTGCGGCTGACTTACCAACTATGGGACGGCAAGCAGCTGATTTAGCTAAAAACATTGTAGAAAAACAATTGATTGATGCAGAAGAAAAAATTCAGCTTCCTGCTGGTTCCAATGTAACTTTAAATTTAAAGAAAGTACGAGAATATAATATTAATATCAATCACTCTGCTCTATCCTCAGTGGAGAATATAATTCAATGAATTATGGAATTCGTTGGCGATTACTAAGTATCATGTTAAGCCTTATCATAGCTGTGTTATTTACATTGACTTATGTACAAATTTGGTCAAAACAACATATTTTAGAAAAAGAACTTACCAACCGTGAACTTTTATTACGAGAAAATAATTTACAACGTGAACAAACACTTAGTAATAATATTGCTAATCAAGTTGAAATTGAAATAGCCGCTTTTAATTTCTCCACAATTAGCGATCTGATTCATAATGCTGTTAGAAATAATGAAGATTTGATATATGGTATGTTGATGAGTATGGAACAAGAAGTATACATTCATACTCTAAAACCAGAACTTGAATTGGAGTTTCTAACCGATAAAGAAGATAGATTTGCAGTAGAACAAAAACATGCAGCTCAACAAAAGTTAATATTCGATGGCATGAAAATAACCGAATTTATCAGACCAGTCCAGATTAGCACCCGACCTTGGGGAGTATTACGATTAGGTTTTTCTATGGCAAAAGTTGTAGAAGAAATTGAAAAGTCTAAACGAGAATTAAATGAACAACTTAGATGGATGATAACTCAATCCGTAATTATGGCAATTATATTTTTAATTATTGCTTTTATTGCTGTTTTTATGATTTCTGCCAGAATCTCAAAACCATTGATAGAATTAACTGCTTCTGCTCGTAAATTAGCCACTGGAGATTTTTCTGCCACTATAAATAATATTGAATGTGATGATGAAATTGGAGTGTTAGCTACTGCATTTGCAGACATGGCCAAAAATCTTGAACAATCATATGCTCAGTTAGAAAAATATAATTTATCTCTTGAACAATTAGTGGAAGAACGTACAGCAGAATTGCAACGTAAAAATGAATTAATTAGACAAATATTTGGGCGTTATATTACTGATGAAATTGTTGACACCTTATTGGAAACTGAATCTGGTTTAGCTCTTGGTGGTGACCGCAGAGAGATTACTATTTTAACTTCTGATCTACGAGGATTTACCGCTCAAGCTAATGTGTTACCATCGGAACAAGTTATTAGAATTCTTAATCTTTATTTAGGAGCAATGGCTGATGTTATTACTGAATATCATGGTACTATCAATCAATTTTTAGGAGATGGTATTTTAGTTTTTTTTGGGGCTCCAATACATCGTGATAATGATCCAGAAAGGGCTGTAGCTTGTGCGATAGCAATGCAACAAGCCATGAAAGCAATAAATGATGAATTAAAAATATGGAAAGTAACAGCATTAGAAATGGGGATTGGGATTAATACTGGTGAGGTAATTGTTGGTAATGTTGGTTCTGAAAAACGTACCCATTATAGTGCGATAGGTAACAATGTAAATTTAACTTATCGAATTGAATCTTATACTATTGGTGGACAAATATTTATTTCTGAAACAACCTTGAATCAAGTAAATAATATCGTTAAAATTTGGTCAAAAAAGATGGTAAGACCTAAAGGTATTAAACAAGAGACAGCAATTTATGAAATAGGAGGAATTACTGGTAAATATAATTTATCTTTAAATAAAGAGCAAGAAATATTTAAGCAATTAAAACATGAAATTACATTAAAATACGCAGTTATAGAAGAAAAACATGTTGGTACGCAAGAAATTGCTGGCAAAATAATTAAATTATCAGCAAATGGAGCAGTAGTTCATTGTAAAATAAGTGGAGACTTTTTACCTAAATCATTGAGTAACCTGAAATTAAATATTAATATAGCCAATTTATCCAATGAAGATATCTATGCCAAGGTTTTAAATCAATATCCAAATAATAACAGCATATATATTTATTTTACTAGTATTCCTCAAAATATAAAAACAGAATTACTGACTGTTTATCATAATCTATAAATTTATTTAAAAAAAACTTTGGAAAATCTAAAGTTTGTATTCTTTTTTTCACTACCGTACACTTTTTAAAAGACATTAAAATTCAAATAGTTTCAATGTAAAAACGTTTCTTATACCAATGGTAAGCTTCCCCATAAATGTTAAAACTAGTAATTAAATAGGTTGCTTATACTTCTTATTCCACCAAACCAGTAACCGAACTGTACTTATTGTCAGTAAATTGAAGAATGGCTATACAACTACCTTTTTCTGGACAAGTATCTTTAATACCGTTCATTTTCATCATAACGTTTTTAGAAAGTGTACTGGAGTAAATTTTTATCACTATTCAATGTAATTATCAAGCAATTATTTTTTAGGGTTAAACCGTTTTTTTGCATTATTAATACTTTTATAACCAAACCCATGAAATCTGGTACTGGGCTCAGACTATGAAGAAAAACTAAAAAAATGTTAAATATCAGTTAGTTAGATATTTTGTCAATTTGGTGTAACTTACTGATATTTAAGT
>JASFYV010000164.1:0-17308 GCA_045046925.1 Candidatus Marithrix sp.
CTTAACTGTTCGAAAGCAAGGCCATAATGTCTTCACCTCTTTACGTAAGTTATTTTCTCCTACTATTGTTGTTTCATAGCTATGGTAGGTAGTTACAAAACCGCAAGGTAAGACTAAATTGTTAGTAGTCTGAAAGAGACTATAATTATGTTATTTATGGGATTGAAAGGCTATCCCTACTGTATTACTCAGTAAAGGTATAACTTACCCAACTGGTACAAGGAATATGTCCTAATACTGGTTTAAGCAGGGAATAATGGCGGTTAGGGAACATAGATATAAATGTTTGATCCGTCTACAAATTGTATATGATGAACTGACAAAGTTGTGGAATAAAATGTCTCTACTCTAGAATGAGATATATATTAGGAAAACTCATAAATGTATAAGGAAGTGAATTGACATAAAACACTTCAGTAATCAATAAAACACATAGGCGTATAGCAACCATCTAAGTACAAGTAACAGCCAGTAACATGAAACGTGGTAAGTCATTACAAGGATTAGAACCTGTAAAGGTTCAGATACAAACGGTCATAGACATATGATATGCCAGTAATGATAGAGGATTGAGTAAAAAGCAAATGGTTCATTGTAATGATGAATATAAGCCCACTTACTCACTGTATGTAAAGTTTATGTTAAATTATGAACTCCGTAAATTCCAACTTAAATAGTTGATGAGAAATACCCAAACGGTCATAAAGAAGCATAACATTATACAAATGTTGACATACACATTGCAACATTAATATAAGTTGGTAAAACAGCATTACATAAAGAGGAGCGGTATGAGGTGAAAGTCTCACGTACCGTTTTGAAGACGAGTTCTCATTGGAGACTTTTTGAGGGCTTAGTTTAACATGAAACTATGGCAGAGCCTAATTCTTATGGATTTAGACCTATGAGAAGTACCAAGGATGCTATAGAACATTAACGCTGTTAAACGAAAAAGCATGGATACTTGAGGGTGACAGGATTTTTTGATAATATTAAGACTGAAGCGATAACTACAAGTCATTATGAATGATAAGGAAATTATCAATACAGTCAATAACTTGGTCAAAGAGCCATGACAGTAAATAAGGAATTAGTTGAAACGGAAATAGAAACTTCACAAGGTGGCTAGTCCGTTATTAGCTAATATTGCGTTTACTGGAATGGAAAATATGATAGAAAATTGGGCATAGGATAAAAAGAATTGGACAGAAAGAGAGAATGTCCAATAAAAGTAATTGTTTATGCTGATGATTTTGTAGTAATTGCCAAGATGGGAGTAGAGTTAAGTGTAGAAAAAACTCACATCACAGATATATACGATGGTTTTGATCTCTTAGGTTGTAATGAAAATACAGAATTAATAATACCAAAAACTTTAATTAAACCATCTAAAGTGTCAATTAAAGCAAAGATAAAAGATATATGTAAGTCGAATTGTGGAGTGTCACAAGAAACACTGATAAGAAAGTTAAATCCAGGAATAAGAGGATGGGCTAATTATCATAGTGGCAACGTTGCGAAAGAAGTATTTGGAGCAATTGATAAATATATATTAGAAAGATTGTGGAAATGGGCAAAGACATAATAGTAAAGGTAAGATATGGATTAAATCTAAGTACTGGAATAAAGTAGGAAATAGGAATTGGGGTTTTAAAACTGATAATTGTGAACTACATGGCTAGTACAAAGATTGTTAAACATATCAAAGGTAAGCACCATGATAGACAGAATACTGGAATTAAAAGGGTCTTAATGAACAAATCTAGCAAAAATAGGAAAGTGTCTAGTTAAGCAAAAATTTGTATGCAACCATTGTAAACAGACTTTATATCGATACTTAATTTATCCACGTTCTTAATAGCCTTATTAAGAACGTGGAATTTTTATAGGAAAGAAATTTAACTAACTGTTTCCGTAATAGCTATTGTTTCTTCTGTACGAACAAATTTCAAGAAATATAACAAGCTACCAGCAATAATTAATAATAAAATACCTAACAAAGGACGATAGACAAACCAAGCGATTGCAATAGTAATTAGAGATAGCACCATAGCTATTATAAAAGTAACCAAACCACCAATAAAACCAACTATGTCTGCTATAAATGGTACAATAGCTGCTAAAGTTCTCAATACTCCAAATATGAGGTTTAAACCAATAAACATAATCAAAAAACCTACCGCTCGCAGTAGCCAAGTGAGCATAACGTTAAATTCTTGCTCGTGTTGAAACATATTCTCGGCTGAAACATTACCATATTCAAATAGTTCAATTTTCCCACCAATCTGAGTGGTATAAATTTCAAAAGTTGAATTAATCTGTTTAGCAATGATACTTATCATACTTGGTGTAATAATTTCAAAACTTATTTTTAAATCACCAATCTGTGGTTGAGCAGGATTTTCTCCTATATAATAAGCATTATCATAAACTTGTAATTTACCTCTAATCTCTTCTGCAACTAATGTTGTATTTGTCACTGGCAATTTTTGATAATTATTAATCTGGCTAACTAAACTAGATGGCAAGGTGAAAACACCAATGGTTACCTGTTTTACTTGAAAAGTTCCTGAATTAAACAACATTGTAGATGGGTTTTGATGCTCTTCTGATTGCTTGAAATTACTAGAATTTGATATACTACTGTCCCAATTTCTACTATAGCTATAAGTTGTTACTGTTTCTGTACTTCCACCTAATTTTTCTGTAGTTTCTGAATGCTTGTGTTCCTGCCATTGATACATTTGGACTAAACGGTGTAATTTAAGAATATTGTCCTGAGTAACCCCAAATCTTATATCAGCTAAAGTTTCATTTGATTCGGTATTACCAGTTAAATGAACCAATTTACCTTCATTTTTTTTATTAATTTGATTAGCCTCAATGGAAGTAACAATACTAATACCTTCTTCCAAAGTTTGGGCTCGATATACAGCTCTCCCCTCATTCCAAAATAGCAATGGAAATGCCACTAAAAATAAAATTAAACCTATTATAATATTTCCAAAAGAACTTTTGATTCGACTCCACCAAGATTCAGTAGTAATTTCAGTATAAGACATTGTTTTTTCCTGTTATAAGATTAGAGTTTGGTGAATAGAGAACGTCTAATTTTCCGATTTAGAAAACTATAGTTATATAAAATATCAAGTTTCACCTTGACTTAATCCATCAATAATAGCCAATTCATCAGAATTAAGTAGCTTATCAATATCTAACACAATCACCATTTTATCACTCACAGTAGCCAAACCTTTGACAAATTCAGTGCTAATTACACTACCAAAATCAGGTGGCGGTTTAATTTCAGTCTCAGTTACATCATACACATCCGACACTCCATCAACCACAACTCCCATAATTCGTTCTTTACCATTTTGAGAGAGAACATTTACCACTACAACTACTGTCATAGAACCATATTCTTGATAATCCAGATTAAATCTTAACCGTAAATCAATAATTGGCACAATCGTCCCACGTAAATTAATCACTCCACAAACATAATTTGGAGTATTTGGAATTTGAGTAACTTTGCTCCAACCTTTTATCTCTTGTACTCGTAAAATATCTATCGCATATTCTTCTGTCGCTAATACAAAAGTTAAATATTTATTGGAAATATCACCAATATCATTATTCATAACGAGTCGCCCCTAAAGGTAAATAAGAAGGAGATTTAGTCTGATTGCGAAAAAGTTGAATCAAACCAGTAATATCCAAAATTAAAGCTACGTTACCATCGCCCAAAATTGTTGCTCCTGAAACACCTTGCACTTTTTTATAATTATTTAAATTTTTGATTACTATCTGTTGTTGAGATAATAATTCATCGACAAATAAACCAATTTTCTGCCCATCACCTTCCGCAATCACTAATAAACCATGTTCTAATTTGGTAGCTGTATTTTTAATATCAAATAATTTATACAACCGCAAAATCGGAATGTAATCATCTCGTAATTTGTAAAGTTCTACAGTTCCAGTAAAAGAATTAACTAAATTAGTTTGTATTCGTAATGATTCCATGATAGAAAGCAGAGGTAATACAAAAATTTCTTCACCCACTCGTACTAATTGCCCATCTAAAATTGCTAAGGTTAATGGTAAACGAATACTAAATTTTGAACCTTTGCCAGCTTCGGATTTTACTTCAATTGAACCACCTAAATCTCTTATATTGCGACGCACTACATCCATGCCAACTCCACGCCCTGATACGTCGCTTACTTCTTCGGAAGTGGAAAAACCAGGTTGGAAGATAAATTCATATAATTGCTCATCAACTAAATTTTCATCTGGAGTTATCCAACCTTTTTGAATCGCTTTAGCTCGAATTTTTTCTATATTAAATCCAGCTCCATCATCACTGATTTGAATAACTATATTTCCACTTTGATGAAAAGCATTAAGATGTAACTGTCCAAATTCAGGTTTGCCAGCTTGTTTACGTTGGTCTGGCAATTCAATTCCATGGTCAAGAGAATTACGCACCAAATGTACTAACGGATCACTCATTTTTTCTAATACAGTCTTATCTAATTCAGTACTTTCACCAGATAGAATAAGTTCAACTTTTTTGCCTAATTGACTACTTAAGTCATGGACTAAACGTGGAAATCGATTAAAGGAGAAACTAATTGGCAACATCCGAATTCGCATTACATTTTCTTGTAATTCCCGAGTATTGCGTTCTAGTTGAGACAATCCATCCCGTAACTGCATAATATTTGAGTTATCAAAATCTTCTCCTATTTGATCCAACATAGATTGGGTAATTACTAATTCACCTACAATATTGATTAAATTATCAATTTTATCAATTCCAACTCTGATAGAACTAGTATTACCTTGGGTATTGATATGCTTATTTACTATATCTTCAGATGCTTCCTTATGGATTTCTACTAGTTTATTAGGTTCTATAATAATATCTTGAGAAACTATTTCTTTTGGAACAATTATTTCAGGGATAGATTCAGTAGTTTCTATCTCAGGTACTGCTACAGATTCTAATTTTTCACTTGTCGGTAATTCAAGATCGTCTAAATTATTAACTGTGATATTTAATTCACATTCATCTATAACCCATTCAAAAATTTCTTCAATATCTGCACGATTAGCCTTACTTAATAAAACAAGTTCCCAACTTAAATAACAAGATTGAGGATCAAGATCGACAAAGTCAGGTATTGCATCTGTATTTGCAATAACAGTCAGTTCACCTAATTCTTCTAACTCTCTAAATAAATTTATTGGATCGTTACCAGTTTTTAAAATTGGTAAATCCGGTTTAAATTCTATATGCCATTCTCTTAAAACTATTGGTTCAGATATTATCTCTTCTACAACTTCTGGAGCTTCTATAACCTCTTTGGCTAATGCTTGTTTTAATTCATTTTGGCAAGTTTGAGCTAATTGGGCATCATATTTAATTTCGTCTTTAGATGCCGATAGCATCATACGCAATATATCCCCAGCACGTAGCAATAAATCAATCAACGTTTGATCAATAGAATGCTTTCTATCACGAACTTCATCTAAAAATGTTTCTGCATTATGTGCAAAGGCAACTATATCTTCAAGTTGGAAGATACCAGCTCCTCCTTTGATAGAATGGGCAGCTCGAAAAATATTATTAATTAGTTCTTCATTGAAGGTTCCGATTTCTAAATCTAACAAACTAGACTCCATAATGTCCAGATTTTCAAAACTTTCTTCAAAAAATAAACCACGTACTTGAGTCAAGTCTATTGTCATTATTACCTCAACACTTTTCTAATTGCTGCTAGTAATTTATCCGGATCAAATGGTTTAATAATCCAACCGGTTGCACCAGCAGCTTTGGCTTGTTTCTTTTTTTCTGGGTCTGTTTCAGTCGTTAATAATAAAATTGGTTTGAAACGATATTCAGGTAAAATTCTTAATTTTCCCACTAGAGATAACCCATCAAGTAAAGGCATATTAATATCGGTAATAACTAAATCAAAATTATGTTGATTGGCTAATTCTAATGCCTGCATGCCATCTTTTGATTCAGTAACATTATATTTAGCATCGTTCAAAGTTAATGCCAACATCTGTCGGATAGAAACTGAATCATCGCAAATCAAAATTTTATGTACCATTCACTGACGACTCCGAAATTAAGAGTAAACCACATAAGAAGATAGACTCTCATTTTAAATTTATCTATATTATTGATTTATAAGATAGTTAATTTTAAGCATAAGAAGATAGACTATTAATATAACTTAAAATATTATAATTTTAGCAAAAGTAATATTAAACATTTTTCTTAACTAATTACTGTAGGATGTAATGAAGAATGAATTACATCTTAATACATCCCCTAACCCCTCCTAACTTAGGAGGGGAACTCTAGTGTTGTGTCCCTCATTGGAGGTAGTTTTATCAGTTAATTTAAAAAAATGGTAAATGTAATACTAGAACTATGATAGCAACTTACATATATTAAGCAAAATTTATATTTAATATTTGTTTCAAAATTTGGAATAGGTTAATTATTTTTTATACTTACCAAGACGATAACGAAAAGCACCTATTTTCATGCCTAATATTTGAGCGGCCTTAGTTTTATTATTATTAGCTTGTTTTAAGGTATTAAAAATTGTTTCTCGTTCAATTTCATTTAATAGCGGATCAAGAAATTCATCTTCATTTAAATTAGTCGATTGGATAATTTTATCTTTTGGTAATTGTAAATCATCAATGGTAATTTCATTATTTTCACAAAGAGTTATAGCCCGTTCCAAAATATTTTCTAATTCTCTTACATTACCAGAAAAAAAATACTTAGTTAATACTCTCATTGTTTCTGGTAGAACATAAATTTTTTGATTAGCTGCAAATTTTTTTAGGAAATATTCAACCAAATCAGGAATGTCTTCTGTACGTTTTCGCAATGGAGGGATATATAATTCAATCACATTAATCCGATAAAATAAATCTTGTCTAAATTTTCCAAGTTTCACTAGCTGAGCCAAATCATAATTGGTAGCACTTAATATTCGTACATTAACTGGTATTTCTTTGGTAGCTCCAACTGGGCGAACTGTCTTTTCTTGAATCGCTCGCAATAGTTTAACTTGCATTGATAATGGTAAATCAGCCACTTCATCTAAAAATAATGTTCCTCCAGAAGCGGTTTGAAATAAACCTAATTTATCTATATTTGCCCCTGTAAAACTACCTTTCTTATGTCCAAAAAATTCACTTTCCATTAGTTCTTGTGGAATTGCTCCACAATTGATAGCAACAAAAGGTTTTTTAGTCCGAACTCCATTATTATGAATCATTCTAGCTACAATTTCTTTACCAGTACCGGATTCTCCTGTGATATAAACCGGAGTTTGAGTTCTAGCTAACTTCTCAATTTTATTCCTAACATTTTGCATTACAGTAGATTTACCGATTAAGTCTACTTTATATCTAACAGAATTTTCCGGCAGTTTTAATGCTGAACTAACTAAATTGCGTAATTCTTTTAAATCTTTAAATGGTTTGGAAATAAAATCAAAAGCTCCTGCTTTCATGGCTTTAATTGCAGTTTCCATATCGCCATGAGCAGTAATCATTGCTATTGGAGTAAATGGATATTTTTGTACAATTATATCAATAATATCCAAACCATTGCCATCTGGTAATCGCATGTCAGTTAAGCATAAATTGAATCTATATAAAGTTAGGTATTTTTGAGCTTCAGTAAAATTTTTAGCACAACAGCAAGCAATTCCCATTGGTTCTAAAGTCATTACCAATAAGTCCAGAATATCAGGTTCATCATCTATAAGTAAACAAAGTGGTTTCAACATTTCAGTTTTTAACTAGTTGTGTAAAGCTAATCCGAAAACAACATCCTTTATCAGTATTATTGGAACATAAATTTAAAGATGCCTGGTTAGCTTCGCATATTTCCCTTGCTAAATATAGTCCTAAGCCAGTACCTTTAGGTTCAGTTGTAAAAAAAGGTTCAAAAATTTGATTTTTAGTTTTATCAGTCATCCCTGCTCCATAATCTTGGATGTCAAGATAAGGATGGTTTGATTCTACGCCAATACTTAATTGTAATAAAGGTTCACTTTGACTATAACGTAATCCATTTTCACATAAATTATTTATAATTTGGTAGAGTTGTTCTTGATCAAAAGAGACTTGTAATGAATCATCTATATTTTGCAAAACTATAGAACTTGGCGTTAAAAAATGCTGGCTAATAAATTCAGTAATATAGCTTTGTAACCAAATAGGTAAATTAAAAATTGCTATATTTGGTGGTTTATTACGGCTTAACTGTAATACATTTTCAACTATAGTATTAACTCTTTGAGAATTTTTGGTAATTATATGAGTTAAGCGAGAATTATTGTTGGAAATATGTGGAGATTCTTCTAATAATTGAGCTGCATGACTAATTGCTCCTAGAGGATTACGAATTTCATGAGCAATATTAGCGGTTAATCGACCTAAAGAAGCTAATTTAAGTTGATTAGCTCTTTGTGTGGTCAAAGTTGCATCTTCCAACATGATTAAAATATTAGCTTTATTTCCTTGTTTTAGCTCAGTAAAAGTTGCAATAATATCAACATTACCATTGGCAGGTCGAAAGGTTGTCGAGTTAAGTTTGCCACTTTGTTTCCAATAAGTAAGTTGGTTGGCTAATTTTGGAGCTATTGATTTTAAAGGTTGTCCATTCAATTGTTCTTTTAATCCCAATAGTTGACAAGCAGTTTCATTAAAAAGTCGAATCCGTCTTAAAACATCAACAACCATAATGCCAGAACTAATATTTTGGACAATTTGATCATTGAGTTGTTCCATATAGCGTAAATTAACCCCATGCTGCTTGGCTAAATCTTCGCTAGTTCTAACCCGACGAGCTAAAGTATGTGTCAAAAATGCAGTAGCAAAAAAACTAATGCCTAACATTCCAGCATAGGTATAATTTATATAAGCCGACCAATAATAAATATCAGCCAAAGCAACTTGGATTAACATACTTAAACTAGCTATTGCAGCAAAGAAAAAAGCAGTCCGTCCTGCAGTATTCCCTTCAGAAAGCAAACTGCCACCAGCGATAGCAACTACCAATAATACTCCTAAACCACTGCGAACTCCGCCACTAGCATGCATTAATACTATGATAGCAAAAATATCAGCTAGAATTTGTCCTGTAGTTTGTAGATGAAAAGATGGCCAACGGCGTTGAATGGTAAAAATACTAAAAATAGCAAAACTAGAATATAACCAACCAGTTACTAAGAATAATCGTTCATCAAATGGTCCTAGAAAATCCGGAGTAATATTGATAAAAACAATACTAACAAAAAAAATAGCTATTATTAGACGGTAAATATTAAAAATGAATAATGGTTTCCAACGTTGGTTTGAGGCAGAAATCATAATTTACTATGTTCTGTACAACAAAAGTTAGCATTATCTACTTTAATAGCTTCTTCAATTGGAATATGTAAACCACAATGTTGACAAGACACCATTTCACCTTGTTTTACAACTGGTTTATCTTGAATTTTTAGAGCTTTTTTATTTTTTCGGTTAAACAAGCTCCAAATTATCCAAATTAATAATAATAATAAAATTAGGCGTATTATATTCACAATTGTCTTCTCGTTTTATATGTTGTCATAATTTAACTTAGGAAAGTTTAAAATTGTAAAATGGTATCCAAAGTATCTGGGTCTAAAACTTCTATTTTAATAGATTTTCCATTGATATGAAAAAATACTAGGGCATTTTGAGTAGTAAAGTTTTGTACATGTTGCTTCCAAGGAGTACTTTCTTTAGAACTATAAGGAGCTCCAGCAGTACCATTATTAATTTGATATAAAGTACGGAATTCTAGTAATTGTCTGATATCTGTTTTGTCCCAATTTTTTGGGTAAATATTAACATTTTTATTGATTTGTAACCAATTAAAATTATGCTCATCACCAGTTAACATAGCAATCACCTTTTTACTTTGCATTAAAATTTGCAAATATTTATCTCGTTGCTCAATAATTCCTCTAGTTATTAAATTTTTATCAGATTTTTTAACAACTGCTCTTGGTTTATTATCACCTTTGTACCACATGTCATCTTTTACATGTCCCCCATTTGGAAATGCTGGAGTATGCTGAGTTATAAATATAAAATCAATATTAGCATTGTTATCTAATTTATTTAATGTAGCTTGTAACCATTCTAATTGTTTATCCATCAAATAACCATGCAGGTTGCCTCCAACATCTGGTTCATTTTTAATAGTTGGGGAGTACCAATAATTAGAATTTAATACTACCATCGCAACATTATCATAAATATAGTAAAACACGTTTTCTTTATAACTTGGAAAATCCTGCTGATTTGGGTTAGGATCATAAGTTGCCCCATCTTCACTAATTGGTCCATTGGTTGGATTTACAAATTGTTGGGCAAATATGGCTTCGGCAGATTCAGTTGCATATGGAAATCGATCTATTTTTATACTAGGCAAACCAGGCCGTAAAAATACATGTAACAATGCTTCATGGTTTCCCATCGTGGTAATAAAAGGAGTATAATGAGCAAAAGGTTCAATAGTTTTTTTCCAGCTATTATATTGAATTTCAGTTTGTTCTATATTATTCAGATAACCATTGATCATATCACCACTAAATTGTACAAAAGCAACATTTTTAAAACTAGCCAATGCTGCTACTTTTTTCATAATATAACTGTTAACTCCAACAATATTCCTTTCTCCACTACCCATAGCTTCTCTTGAATCACTAGTATAAGCAAAGCTAAATGGTTTTCTACTACCAGGGATTGGGGCAGTTTTAAAGGAGTAAGTTTCATTGTAGGTATGCTTATCAGTATTAGTTTGTACAGCATAAGCATATTTGGTATCAGGAGTTAGATTATTAAGATTTATTTCATGATGAGTAGTAAAATTTTTATCTGTGAAATTTTGAGTTGCTTGATTGGCAAAACTTGTGAAAATAATGGCATTGGTTGGTTGCAGAGTATCAAAAGAAATCCGAATACCAGTATGAAAATTGCCATCTTCAGCAAGATTAACAAATGGTCCAGATATAATAGAAGCAGAATTGATTATAAACCGATTTTTCCAAATAAAAGCTACTTTACCATCATATAATATATCACCTTTACCAGTTACTAGGCGATAACCAATTGTAGCAAAACCATTTTTTTCCCAATCAACCATGTCATATTCATTGGATAATTTGGTTAAAATATTAATATTGACTTTACCATTGTTAACAACTTCATTTTGCTTAAAAAATATCGTTTGTGGGTAACGGCTATTTTTCACGAAACCATAGTGTAATGTACCATTAATACTACCAAATTTAAATTTAATTCCTTTATCATTGCCAACCGGATTGCCAATCAATTTTTGCAAAGTATATGGTGGTTTAGAAGGTGCTAAAGGATATTGGTTAGAACCATTGATTAAAACCAATTTACCATCTTGCTCAACAATGTTTGGATGTATCGCTGGAATGGTAATGCTACTAAGCCATATAGACATGAAAATTATTGTATTCATAGTTTATTTTCATGACTTGCAATTAATTTAGTCTCTAAACTTTCTCTAATTTTTTGTTCCCGTTCCAAGCCGGCTTCAGCACTGATCATACGTTTTCTTACACCAGCAGATTCACTACGACTCATGTTTAAATCATGTTCAATTTTAGATAGCATTTCTTTATAAGCCCATTCTTGAGAATCAGAGTGAGCAGTTACAGTAGCAATTTTTTTCTCCAATTCTACTCTAGCCTTACTTTCAGTGGTTAAATTGGATTTAATATCTTGTTTTTCTTCGTTTAAAAATTTTATAGTTTTCTCAGATTTCTGTACTGTTTCTCGCATTTCCTGCACTAAGGCTTCAGCTACAGCAGAACGTCTTTCTTCTTGTTTAAGTTTTTGCCAAGCATCTTGTGCTTCATCAATTGAAATTCTGAGTTCTTTGTCTAAGCGTTCAGCATTATGTTGAATAACAACTAATTCTTCTCTAGTTTCTTTGAGAGCAGCACTATTTTGTTCGGCTAGACGATTAGATTCATATAAACGTCTTTGCATATTATCGTTATTTTCTCGCAATCTGCCAACTTCTTCGCTCAAATGCTGATTTTCTTGTTCTAATTGAGCCAGTTTTTCTCTTAATATATCTACTTGATCAGTAGCGCTTTTTAATTCAGAAATTTTACTATCAAGATCAACTTTTAAAGACTTATTTTCCCGTTTTAAACCTCCAATAAATTTATTAGCAATAGTCAATTCGTCATTAACTATTTCAATTTTATTCAAAGTTTCTTGGCGTTGGTAAACAATTTCATTTTTATACTGTTGATAACGAGCTTTTATTAGCTCTATTTCTTGTTGGGCAATATCTTGTGATGCTTCCCAAATAATTTGTAGAGTATCTTTACCAAGACGTTCTATTTCTTCAGGTACTTGTTGAGGATTGTTTTCAATTAAAGATAGATTAACTTGTATAGACATAATTTATTGGATTGTTATTTTATAATGGGAATAATTTTTGCCGTACATATTTTGATTATTTACTAGACATCTTTCCTAAATAAAGATATATAAATGTAGGATGCAATGAAGTATGAATTGCATCAATCGTGTATTTAAATGTGACTCGAAAGATATAATTCGTAAACTCATTATATCCTACATAAAATCCGTAATTAATTGTATAGCTTTGGTCAATTTCATATCGTATACATAGCTATATTACTTTGATGTCTACTTAAAGATAATTCTAATTAATTTTCAGTATGCTTATATTGAACTATGTTAGATTACAAAATATGTTATATTTATACTATTTTTAATAGGGGTTAAAATATGTTAAAACACAGTTTATTAGGATTATATTTAATAAGCTTATCAACTTGGGCTTTACAACCTCAGGATATTCCATCACCGTTACAACCTTGGGTTGATTGGGTGGCAAGCGATATATCAGACTGTCCAGTTTATTATAATCAGTTAAATAAACAATTAGCAATTTGTTTTTGGCCATCAAATTTGGTTTTAGATGTTAAATCTAAACAAGCTAAGTTTAGTCAACAATGGCAAATTTATAAGGATGGTTGGATAAAACTACCAGGTGATGCTAAACATTGGCCACAAAATGTCAAAATAAATGGTAAAGATGCAATAGTGGCAGATCGTAATGATATACCTAGCTTATTTGTAGCAAAAGGTAAAATTAGCATTCAAGGCCAATTTGATTGGCAACATAGACCAGAATATTTACCAATTCCAATTAACACTGGTTTAATCACTCTAACTATTAATAATTCTCCTATAACTATACCACAATTTGATGCTAAAGGACGTTTATGGTTAAGTCAGACCGGAACTTATTCTGGCAATATATCCGAAGAAAATCGTTTGGATTTAAGAGTTTATAGACATATAGTTGATGATATTCCGCTTAAAATTAATACCCGCATAGAATTAGATGTATCAGGCAGACATCGGGAAATTATATTAGGACCAATTATATTAAAGCAACAACAAGCTATGTTTTTAAATAGTTCATTACCAACTAGATTAGAAACTGATGGCCATCTAAGAATTCAAGTACGTCCTGGTTCTTGGGTATTGAATTTACAAACTCGACAACTTGGTATGGTGGATAAAATTACTTTGACTCCAGCTAAGTCTCAGTGGGTTGATACAGAAATATGGACTTTTGAATCTAAAAGAGATTTACGGTTAGTAGAAATAACAGGAGTAACAGCAATTGACCCACAACAAACTTCATTACCCACAGAATGGCGTAAATTCCCAGCTTATCAAGTAAGAAGTGGTGATACTTTACAATTTATCGAAAAACGACGTGGTGATCCAGACCCAGTTCCAGATCAATTAACTTTAGAACGAAATTTTTGGTTAGATTTTGATGGAAAAGGTTATAGTATTCAAGACCATATTAGCGGCACAATGACTCGTGGTTGGCGATTAGAAATGGGCGAACCATCAATATTAGGAAGAGTGGCAGTTAATGGCAAAGATCAATTTATCACTCGTTTGGACAAAAATAGCAATACTGGGGTGGAAGTACGACGTGGTCAAATTGATTTAGTTGCAGATAGCCGCTTAGAAAATAATTTAAGCCAAGTACCAGCCGTTGGTTGGAACCATGATTTCCAGAAAGTTAGTGCAGTTTTACATTTACCACCTGGTTGGAGATTATGGAATGCTACTGGAGTTGATGACATTCCAAAAACTTGGTTAAAACGTTGGACATTGCTAGATTTATTTATAGTATTAATAATGGCAGTAGCAGTAAGTAAACTATGGCATTGGCGATGGGGAATATTGACTTTAGTAACTATGGTATTAATTTATCATGAAACTAATGCTCCACATTGGGTTTGGTTACATATCATCGTTTCTTTAGCTTTATTAAAAGTATTGCCAAGCTTGGGTAATTTCACTCGTTTTATTCGTCTATATCGTGATATTAGCTTAATTGGTTTATTAATTATTATATTGCCATTTATGATGCAACAAGTTCGACAAAGTATTTATCCACAATTAGAACAGCCTCATACCAATTTAGAAAAAAATTATTCATATTCCTCACAAACAAGTGATATTGCTAGTTCGGTACGACAAGAAATGAAAATGGCATATGAGCCAATGCTAGAAAATAGCTCAAGTTCTTATAAATCATACTATCAACCAGAAAAATCTCGGAAAAAATTATTACAAATCGATCCTAATGCCCAAGTCCAAACTGGCCCTGGATTACCGCAGTGGAAATGGCAGGATATTAATATGCGTTGGAGTGGCCCAGTCCAAAAAAATCAATCCATACAATTATGGTTATTGTCTCCAACTATCAATAGTGCTTTAGGAGTAATACGAGTGATATTATTAACTTTATTAACAGTCTTCTTTTTATGGGTAGCTTGGGGGTCAAAAACTAAATTTAGCTTTAATTTCAAAGGTTTTACTAGTATTGCTATCTTAAGTGTAGGTTTATTTTTACTTTTACCTCTTACCAGTCATGCTGATGATATGAATAATTTATTAACTGGCACAGAAGAAAATACCGAAGAGGAAGAAGATAATGAAATGAATGAGTTATTTGAAAAACCTAATGTTGTTGTAGACGAACTTGACAAATTAGATAATAGAAATAGCTTAGTTGTAAATAATTTTCCGCCTCAAAATCTACTAAATGAATTACAAAAACGTTTAGCAGAACCTCCAGAATGCTTACCTTATTGTGCTAGTTTGCCACGTTTGTCAATAGAATTACAACCAGCTCAATTACATATTCGGATGGAACTTCACAGTTTAGCAAATATAGCAATTCCATTACCAGGCACGGCTAAACAATGGCTACCAGAACAAGTATGGATAAATGGTAAATCAGCTCAAAGCTTATTAAGGGATAATAATGGTCAATTGTGGCTAGATGTTAAACAAGGTATTCATCAAATTCAAATAACTGGAACTTTACCAAAACGTAATACAATTCAATTACCTTTACCATTAAGACCTCATTCAGTTACCGTAACAACTAATAATGGTTGGCGGATTGAAGGTCTGCATGAGAATGGGATTGTTGATAAGCAATTACAATTCACTCGTGAACAAGATGATACCTTAGCTGAATTAGAGATGGGCGAATTACCACCATTTGTGCAAATTGAACGAACTTTATTATTGGGTTTGGATTGGCAAATATTAACTCGAGTAATTCGCCAAACTGCATTAGGTAGTGCGATTGTATTAGAAATTCCATTATTAGACGGTGAATCGGTAACTAGTGAAAAGATTCGAGTTGCTGATGGCAAGGCCTTGATTAATTTATCTCCTAGGCAACAGGAAATTAGTTGGAGTTCCATATTTGATAAGCAAAATAATATAACATTGACTGCTATAGATAATATTTTTAGTAATGAAGTGTGGCGGTTGGATGCAAGTGCAATATGGCATGTTGAAATTGAAGGAATCCCAGTAATTCAACATCAAAATGACGGACGTTGGCTACCAGAATGGCGGCCTTGGCCAAATGAAAAAATTACTTTACATCTTACTCGGCCAGAAGGTGTAAGGGGGCAAATAGTAACTATTGATCGTAGTGAATTAGTGATAAATCCAGGCCAACGCACTACTGATAGTATTTTATCATTAAATTTACGAAGTAGTCGTGGAATGCAACATAAGTTAATTTTACCAGATGATGCTAATTTACAGTTAGTTAAAATTAATAATGTAGTACAACCAGTTCGTCAAGATGGAAAGTCAGTGGTCGTACCAATTAGTCCTGGTATCCAAAAAATTGAATTACAGTTTCAACAACCAACTGGCATGATGAATAGTTTTACAACTCCACAAGTAGAACTTGGTATGGATAGCGTTAATACTAATATTGAGCTTAATATGCCTAGTGAAAGATGGATATTGTTTACTGGTGGTGGTTTAGTGGGGCCAGCAGTGATGATTTGGGGATTTTTAATTGTAATAGCCTTAATGGCATTTGGGTTGGGTAAAATTACCTTAACTCCATTAAATACCTTGCATTGGTTGCTATTAGGCATAGTATTAAGTCAAGTCCATGTTATCGCATTATTGACTGTAGTGGGTTGGTTTATGGCTTTAGGTTTACGCCAGAAAATATCTATCAAAAATACCGCAGCATGGAAATTTAACTTGAGTCAAATAGGTTTAGTTTTTTTAACTTTAACCACTGTAGGTATTATGTTAGCAGCGATTGAACAAGGTTTGCTAGGTCATCCAGATATGCACATTGCTGGTAATGGTTCAGATGCTTATTCTTTGTTATGGTATGAAGACCGGACTAATGGAACTTTGCCACAAGTATGGGTGTTTTCCTTGTCTATGTGGGTATATCGAGTAGCTATGCTGTTATGGGCTTTATGGCTATCTTTTGCATTAGTACGTTGGTTTCGTTGGGGTTGGGAATGTTTTAGTAACGATGGATTATGGAAGGAAAGTAATAAAAAATTTCGTTTTAGAGAATCTGCCCCGATGAAAAAGACTTGATGGTTTAATTGAAAATAGGTGATAGAAAGTTCTATCATTTATTCTCAATAGTTCTACTATACTAGGACTTACGCATTGACAAGAGTATTATAATATGAATCATCCAAAAAAACTATAGAAAAGAATTAAATGAGAGAAGTCGTCCATCAACAGCAAATTGTACCTTATCCATGTATATATCATATATATTAAGTGAACCAAATAAATTGCAGTAGGTTAGGTGAATTAATGAACA
>JASFYV010000165.1:0-3697 GCA_045046925.1 Candidatus Marithrix sp.
ACTTATTTGTCTTTGGGCTTTTACATTTTTGGCAAATTGAGTTCATTTCTTTCATTTGTCTATTTTACCAGTAATTATAGTTTAAGCCCAGTACCGAATCATTGGAGTCTATAGATAATATAGCAGTTTGTAATAAATTGGATTTGGATTGAAATTGTACAGTTAATTCACAATTGCTATCAGAATCTATCCATTGTTTGGAACAGTTGTCTTCTATAATGATAAAATTTGAATCATCAAGTAAAATATTTTTTATGTATAATTTACCATCACCAGTATTAGAAACAGTTATATTGCGATCGACAAAACTATTTTCATTGGTAATAAATTCTGATTCAGTTGGATATACATGAATATTAGGATAAGTTGGTGAAGGATCGGGAACATAAATTTTGTTGAAACTAGCATTACAATTCATATTTTGGTTTGAAACTACGGTAATATTATCGCTAGAACCACTACAATCACCAGTCCAACTATTAAAAGTGTAGCCACTATTTGGAATTGCAATGAGAGTTATATTAGTATCACTATCATAATCTTCGCTACAATTGCTACCACAATTAATACCAGTACCAGTCACACTACCATTATTTACACTCACAGTTAAAGTGTAGGTTTCTAAAGTTGATAATAATTCAAAAGTTGCATCACAATTTTTAGCTGCATCCATTGTGATTGCAATTGTATCATCAGTTCCAGAGCAGTCATTACTCCAGCCAGTAAAAATATAATCATCAGCTGGAGTCGCAACCAAAGTTACCATTTTATCTTGAAGATAATCAACAATATAGTCAGCAGAACAAGTTGTACCACAATCAATCAAACCATTATTTTTATTAACTGTAATATATCCATAATCAAAAGAGGTTAAATCTATTATATTATTATTATCATAGTCAATAGAACAGTCTGTATCACAGTCAATTACAACTTTATCAATTACAGTTCCATTACCGGTTTTATTCACTGTAAGTCTATGTTGATAATCCTCAGTAGAAACTATTAAGTCTTCAATACTGCATGAAAATATATTGGTTTTATAAATCAATCCTAGTTGCCAAAAACGATTATCACCCATACCACATAAAGTACCATCTTCTTTCATAGCAAGAATATATTCTTCTGCACTATTTTCACTTGGAAACGAATTTTCACCGCCAATTTGGATTTCCCCATATTGTACAGCTTCTAAATTTTGCATAGAAATTTTCCAGTATAAATATAAAATTAGATTTTATCAGAAGTATTTTTGGAGATGCAAATAGAATCAGAAGCGTTTGAACATGATTTAACGGATTTAAAAATGGACTGGATTTTACCAGATACTTTTGACTTAATTATATCCTTTAATCTGTGTAATCATGTTCAAAAATCGATGCAGAATTATTAAATCCATCAATATTATACAATGTAGTAATCTGTCCAATTTTAGTCCGCAAAATTCCATTTACCAAAGTTTTCCAGTCTATTTTATGATGAAAGCGAACTAAACTATAGTTTTTAGTGATAAATTTCTCTCTTATTGTTTCTTCTAATGGATCGTAAGAACTATGGTTGTCATAGCCATTACATTCTAAGATTAAGTTTAAATCTTTGACAAAGAAATCTACTCTATATTTGCCGATTGGGTAATTATGATGAAATCCAAGGTTATCAAATACTTGAGCTAATACTTGTTGCCATTCTATTTCACCTTTGGTATCTAATTTAGCTAAGGTACTAACACTTCCAAATACTTGTTTCTTCAGTTCAATTCCGATGACTGAATCCATGCCTAATACTATTTTTCCGACATCTTCTAAGCTATAGCCATTTAATCTAGGAGCTTTGCTACCACTGGATTTTATAGTTTTACGGTCAAGGTTGATAACGGAAATATCATCGTGAAGTTTGCGGATATTGCTATTGAGAGTGCTTAATGGAACAGTGATATAGTTAGTTATGTCTTTCTTGGTATAAATATCGTCACCAATTGATGAAATTAAACCAGTATCTTTCATTGCTTTACCAACATCTATGTAATTCTGTCGGGCAATTGCTTGGATATTGGGATTTAGGCCACAGGCTTGTTTTATGGCGGATTCTAGGGCGGTTATAATTAAAGCACAAGCTAAAATTGAACATCTTTTACCAACATGTTTTTGGTTTAATCTAAGAATTTCATTTGCAAATGCTAAAGCATAACCACGAATGAAAGACTCAATAAAAGATGTGTTGTAAACTTTAATTGTTCTACCTTTATGTGGATTATTTTTAGCAGTAACTTTTACTGATTTAACTGTCACGCTAAAATCTTTATTAATAAATGGTTTAAGTGTTTTTGGAGGCCAGTTAACTGTCACGCTCTGTAAAGAGGCTTGTTTCATTCCTAATAATTCGGCAGTTCCACGTTCACTCAAACAGGCAGTGCCATCAGACAATACATATCCATCACATTTAACACCAGGGATTAATTCTATTTCCCCATAGTGTACAGCTTCTAATTTTTGCATAGGAATTTTTCAGTATAAATATAAAGTCGATTATATCAGAGGTGTTTTTGGAGATGCAAATGAATTTAATTGGAATTTATAGACTAGATTTTAGGGAGTTGGGATGCAGCACGTAAGCTGGGTTGACGAAAGTAAATCAGGAATTCCATAATTAAAAATTGATTATATTTTAGCATAGTAGTATAGTTATATTAAGAGATTAGTTTGAAATATATCTAGAAATTATTAGTGTTAAATACTTGAAAGTTAAAATATTAGGTTAATTTAAATGGCTGAAACACACAACATTGCAGAAATGGCAACAAAATTAGCAAGAGAGTTATTTCCTATGTTTTATTGGGAGGAAATAAAACCAAGTGATCAAAATTGGAACTGTGTAAAAGAACAACATAAGAAAAAAACACATCCAACAGATGCTGTTTACCGTTTTAATCATCCATATACAGGAAAATTAACATATATTATATTTGATTTTAAAAGTTTTGCTAATACAAGTATTAGTCCAGAAGAAATGGGAAAAGCAGTTAGAAATCTTGCATTAACACTTGATTGTGCAATGGTCAGTGATGGTTGGCAGAATCTATATTTAAGAGATAAATCATTTGATATTCAAGGTTGTTTATTTGTTTATAATCATGATAATGATTACAAAAATATATTAGCTAATCAGCTTAATTCTAATTTGAAAAAAAATTTTCCAAACAATTGGCCTAAATTACAGAAAAATCATGAAATAACAATAGTTGATCCTCATACTATTATTTACTTGAATAGTATTTATAAGGATTTAATGATTTTATCTAGTAAAAAACAAATACCAGACTTAGAATTTATAGGTTTTTATCAACCAGATAAATATCTTAAATCTCAAAAATTGACAGGGAACAATCATTATAAAGTTCCATTGATGCCAGAACAATTATCATCAGAAATAATTATTATTCGATATGACTCAGGTATTCCAGGAAAAGAAGGATTTATCGTTTATTACCGGGGTGTTGGAGATAATGAAGATGAATTTATCTATCTTATTGATTTATTATTTACTTATCAAATAATTGACCATGCTAGCGAAATTAAACTAAGGTTAATTAATTCTAATAAATATTCTAATATTAATTTAGGGTAGTCCTGAATAAAGTAGTGATGTATAATATGAGGTCAAATTTTTCTTACAAAAAAGTAATTATGATGAACTGTCC
>JASFYV010000166.1:0-5008 GCA_045046925.1 Candidatus Marithrix sp.
AGATATTTTAACCCAACGTTTCGCTTAATTTTTAGTCTAATTTCTTTGGAATAATCTGACATTTTATCTAGGATTTAACTGTCGAAGCCCACTGCCCAGGTCTGCCCCTACACAATATATATGGTGGTAGGGGATAACCTATTTGTTCGTCATTCTTAAGTTAGTAATCTGTCTGTATAACATTGATTAGAGAATATTATGAATGCTGAAAAAACTACTTTACTAATTGTGGATGATATTCCAACCAATTTGAAGGTTCTTTTTGTCTATTTAAAGGAATTAGGTTTTAAAGTACGAGTAGCCAGAGATGGCAAGGATGCTCTTACCCAAGTAGATCGTGCCAAACCAGATTTAATTTTATTAGATGTAATGATGCCAGAAATGGATGGATTTGAAACTTGTAAGCATTTAAAAAGTAATGAAGAAACAGCTCATATTCCTATAATTTTTATGACTGCTAAGAGTGAAGTTGTAGATAAAGTTAAAGGTTTTGATCTTGGAGCTGTAGATTATGTTACTAAACCAATTCAACAAGAAGAAGTTCTAGCTCGTATTACTGCTCATCTGACAATTCAAAAACAACATAAATTACTCCAACAAAAAAATCAGGAAATTGAGCTAAAAAACCTTGAATTACAAAAGCATAATTCTGAACTGGAAGCATTTTCTCATACTGTTGCTCATGATCTGAAAAATCCAGTTAGTATAATAATGGGTTATACCGAATATTTAAAAAATGATTTAGCTACTGTTATAGATTCCAACGCAATGGACGTATTAAATGATACGCATCAAGCTGGTAAAAATATAGTCAATATTATCGATGCGTTGTTGTTATTAGCTAGTGTTCGGCAACAAGAGGTTATTATGATTCCATTAAATATGGGTGATATTGTTACCAAGGTTCAAAAACGTTTAGATTTAATTATTAAAGAGTTTAAAGGTAAGATTACACTTGCAGTAGAATGGCCAACTGCACTGGGTTATGCGCCTTGGATTGAAGAAGTTTGGATGAACTATATTAGCAATGGTTTAAAATATGGGGGAAATCCACCAAATTTAGAATTGGGAGCAACTGTACAAGAGGAACAAATTAAGTTTTGGATTCGTGATAATGGAGATGGTCTTAGTTCAGAAAAACAAAGTAAGTTATTTATACCATTTACTCGCATAAGCCAAGTTAGAGTGGAAGGACACGGTTTAGGTTTATCCATTGTACAACGTATTATTAGTAAATGTAATGGACAAGTAGGAGTAGAAAGCCAAGTAGGTCAAGGCAGTTCTTTTTACTTTACTCTGCCAATTACTACTGCAACAACATCATTGAATTAATGGATATAATGATTTAAGTTTTATCCGTGCATAATCGGTGGTAAAACGCCAATTCACACGAACAGTTTCTTGATTACGTTTCCCATTTTTCTATTTCTGAGCATAAAGTTTCTTGGTCTGGGATTTGTCGATTCAAACCGACTCAAAACACCTATTTCTGCCATATCAAACCAACTACCGTTTGGTAATGTTTCAGAAATTCTTCTTGCTTCTTCTGGTTCAAAAGCATTATAAAGTGAACCAAGTTTATGTGTATTAAGATTATCCATAACCAATATAATTTTTTTATCTTGATAGTGCAAATCAACCAAATCTTTAATTAAATGCGCCCAATTTGGTACGTCTATCTTTTGACATGTCGCCATCCTTCAGTGCAAACAACATGAATAGATTGCTCACATCATTGCGTTCATAATCGTATTTCTCAATACTGTTTTTGAGGTAATGGAATTCGGGTTTCTTTCACCTGTTGCTAGTTTCATCCATGCAAACCAATATTTCATCCTTTTTATAATCTCGTTGATAGACTTCCAGTATATCTTCCATTGCACAGTCTGCGTTTTCTTTGGGTGGAATAACCCAACATTTATTCAGCCAAGAGTTCATTTTTTTTTAAAGTTTGTCGAACACATTCACGGGATATTGAATCAACAATATCACATTCAACCAATTTGTTAGCCAATAATTATAATATCCAGTCAGAACGCTGGTGCTGATGAGCAAGCTAAGGTAGAAGATTAGTGGTTGTTTTCGTACTTCTTCAGGGAGTAATGCCTACGTCTGCAAGCTATCGTTTTAACTGCTCGAAAACAAGGTCATAATGTTTTTATTTCCTTACGTAATTTATTTTCTTCTCCTCTCTTAAGTTATAGCTAGGTAGTTACAAAATTTTAAAAAAGATTTTACTTTAGTAGAATTAGCCAAGATATTTTTTGAAGATTTGAGGTTCTTTGATAAAACAGGAATCGATAAATATTTGCAACGTAACTACATCTTGGAAGATGTAATTCATTCATCCTACGTGAAATCATTTAATCTGTAGGATGAATGAGAATGAATTATAGTAATTTCTAATTGAATTCAATTAAAAATTATTCTACCCTACCAAGGCCAAAAATCATGGCGAGAGAAATAAGCACTAGAATTTCCCCATCTACTAACATCATCCGGTGGATTATTACTGTAATGGATAATTATTTCAGTAGTTTGTTCAATGCCATTTGCAGCTAATAAATCAACATTTATATCTAATATTCCAATTAATTCACTTTCCATAAGTTTAATACTATTAGTATAGTTAGCACTGGAATCATCAGGTAACCATTCTATACCATTAAATTGCGTTAGCCATTGTTGGCTATTACTTGATGTAATAAACTCATCAACTACCATAATTTTTTTAATGGCAAATTGAAATGCTTCTTTAATCCGTTCTTCGTTGTTGATTCGTGGATAAGCTTCGGCTACTGAAGTTTTATCGGCTAATTTTGCGTTGGCGTAAAAAGCGTCTACCATATTTTCAGTAATTATTTCTAAACTGCTTTGGAAATTGGCAGTGCAAGTCATATCTTGACTTATGGTGAGTTTGATTTCAGCTTGTTTACCTTGACAGTCGCCAGTCCAACCAGTGAATTTTGATAATTCATCAGCAGTGACTCTTAGGTAAGTTGTTACACCTTCTTTATACTGATCAGCAGTACAGTTTTCACCGCAGTCGATGCGACCTGGATTATTGACAATGCCGTTGCCGAGTCCAGCAATTTGGACGCTTAGTTTATGCCAAACAATATTTGGATCATCAGTATAGCTAAAGTTGGCTGTACATTGTTTATCCTGATTCATGATTATAGTAGCTGAGGCTCTTAGTTTACCTTTGCTATCAACATAGGATTGCCAAGGGCAGGGCAGTCACCATCACCACTAGTAAATTCACTGCCAACTGCTGGAGTTGCATTAATTACTAATTTGGTTCCAGCTTGATAGTCTTGTTGGGCAAATTGGCAACCTTGAGCAGCTTTGCATACTATACTGTTGGATTCACCTTTAATATTGGCAGTTATTTTTCCTAATCCTTCGCCACTATTGATGAGTTTAAGTATGAAAGATTCGTTAGCATCGTAGGTTTGGAAGGTTGCGGAACAGGTTTTGGTAGCGTCCATAGTTACAGTAACTTTTGGATTTAGGCCATCGCAGTCTCCAGTCCAGCCAATAAATAGTTCGTTTACTGTTGGAATGGCTTGCAAGATAACGGTTTGATCTAGGATGTAAGAAGTCGAACAGGTTTCACCACAGTTTATATAGCCATCTTTGCTAGTTATGCTTCCATTGCCAGTTTTGCTGACGGTTAATAGATTGTTAGCAGATTTTGGTTCAAATTGGGCAGTACAAGTTTTGGCAGTATCCAGGGTTAGTTTGACACGGCTAATTGTACCAGTGCAGTCTCCAGTCCAACCTATAAAATTAAAACCTTCGTCTGAGTATGCTCTTATAGTAAGTTCACTATTTGGTGCATAATCATAGTTAGCTTGTTGACAGTTTGAGTTACATTTTATAGTCCAATCTTCTCCATTGACCTTTACCATAATTCTGCCTCTACCTTCACCAGTTTTGGTTACAGTTAGTCCACTTTGTGCTGGTTGGCCAAGATTATATAAAGTTTGAACTTCTTGCTCAGTAATGGCACGGTTATATAAACGAAATTCGTCTAAAGCACCTATAAAATCGTATTCATTACTATTAGTAAACCTTGTTTTACCAATGAAAATATCGTCAAGAGTGTATTCTTGGGTCGACATTTCTTCAACAGAACGTATACTTTCTTTTATTAGCTGACCATTTAAATATATTTTAATAATTCCTGTATCAAAGGTAATTACCAGATGTTGCCAAGTATTCACTGACAGAATAGAAGGTACTTTAACTGGGCTTGCAGATTCCTGATATTTAACATAGTTTTGTACACCAAATATTAGATCTTCACCATTTTCAGAGCCAGTATTGAAACCAGTTCGTAATACCCAATCACCTTCTGGTTCACCAATACCAGGGCATGGTCCTGAAGAACAGTATTTAGTCATAAACCATGAACCATGTTCATTATCTAAATGGTCAAATTTTATCAACATAGATAAACTCATCGCTGTATCAGTGTCAATAATAGAACTATCTTTATCCATAATTAATAAATAGCCATTACCATCAAATTTAATTGCTTTACCTGTTTTAACATCTATGTAACTTATTTCACCATATTTAATGCCATGGTTTTTATAACCGCTACTATCATTAGTATCATTTTCATATAAATGACAAATAACTAAGCCTTCACTAACAATATTACAGATACCAGTAGGAATAACTTCTTCAAAAACAGCCCCACAACTTTTAGCTGAATCCATAGTTATACTAATTGCTGTAGAAGTACCAGAACAATCACCAGTCCAATTAATAAAGGTATAACCTGTTTCTGGAATGGCTATTAAATTAACTGTACTATCAAATTCATAGTCAGCTTGGCAAGTTTCACCACAATTTATGGTGTTATCTTCTGTCGATATAATTCCATTATCTGTTTTGGTAAGTAGAAAGACATAATTATTCTAACAAAATAAAAATTTTAAAATAAACTATAATTAAACAAATTCGACTAAAAAATATAACTTATGTACTTTATAAA
>JASFYV010000167.1:0-6269 GCA_045046925.1 Candidatus Marithrix sp.
GACCGAAACCAAGATTTATATCTACCTTGTCTAGCGGCCGTTATTCCCTGCTTAAACCAATTATAAAGCATATCTTTATAACCAGTTGGGTAAGTTTTTTGTTTTCACTAAGTAATATAGTGGAGGAAGCCTTTCATCCCCATAAATAACATAATTATGACTCTCTCGAATCCTTCCTATTGGCTTGTTTTATAACTAGTTCCTAGGAAAACGTGTCGCACTATCTATATTTATCATGTCTGCAAATAATAATGTATGAAAAAAACTAAATATTATAATAATAAAAAATCGTTGTATATTCATTTGTATTCAAAGAAATATTTATTAAGCTTCGTCTTAAATCGGAACAATTTAAAATAAGAATAATAGCCGATATAAGCGAAGCATCATATGTTAATTAACTGATATTACACATAAAACTACCTCTCCCACCTTATTTAATGAAGGGAGTTCAACTACTAGTTCCCCTCCTAAGTTAGGAGAGGTTAGTAATTGCGTAACTTCAGTTAATTAACCAAAATTAGTTTAGGAATGATTAAAAATTGAGATTTAATGTAGTACTTATAACAGCATCATTTTCATTATCTGTTTTTATGCCAGCACCAGTAAATGTTATCATAAACATATTGCCAAACATTTTACTATAACTGAGTGAATATCTAGTTATTATTTTCTTCTTCATCAATATCAGCATTTATGATTACTTTAACAAATTCAGAATTTTTCAAGGGAATTGTAAACGCATTTTCAATTCCATAGCTCCTGCTCTTTTTACATTTCCCAATTGAGTTAATGGTGATAATAATCCAGCTCTTAATACATGAGTATTTCCTTGTGGATTATACTGTACATAATATCTTGAACCTTTATCATCAAAAAACTCTGGTTTGTCCCGAATTATTAGAGACTTCTTTTATAATGCCATAAAAAAGAGAGTGTTTTTGTGAGAGAACCAGTTAAAAATAGTTTAGTTTCTGTTTGAAATTTATCGTCAGAATCATAATTTAACCCAATAACTGCACCAACTGGATAATGTCTATTTTCGTTATCTGAAGACTTATCCAAAGCCGTTATTTCACCTAAATCCATTTCTTAAGAACATCATCCCAAATTCATTTAATACCGGTTGTCTGGTATGGCAAGTAACACATTGCAATGAATATTGTCTAGCAAATACTGGAGTTGCATTAACGCTAATACTCTGAAATAGCAACAATACTAATATAATACTTATTTTTAAGCTGTTTGGTATGTTTGACATATTTTTGTTAAATTTATTGGCAATGAATTATATTAATTGATGTTACGCAATTACTAACTCCCTTAACTCCTCAATGCCATAAAGCAGGGCGAACACATAGGTTCGCCCCTACCATAAAAAATGTGTAGGGGTAGACCTGTGTGTCTACCCTTAATGAGTATTGCCCCTAACTTAGGAGGGTTAGTAGTTGCTCCCTCATTACTAATGATAGGGTGTGGAAGGTAGCTTTCTGCGTAACTTCAGGTATTAATGATGTCTATTATATTCTTTTAGGAACCATCCAAATATATCCTATTAAAATCATTAATATACCACGTTTATTTTAATCGCAGATGATTTATAATATATAAGATGTTATAATAATTTCTGCATATACTAAAAAATTTTAAAACTAGCTGATTTGCCGAATTATGATGAATATGACATTAAGACAACTAACCTTATTCCAAGCAGTAGCACAACATTTAAGTTTCACCAGAGCAGCAATTGAATTATCTTTAACTCAACCAGCAGTTTCTATTCAAATCAAACAACTAGAAGGACATATCGGAATGCCCTTGTTTGAGCAAATAGGTAAAAGAATTTTTCTAACTGATGCTGGTCATCAATTATATAAAGCTTGTGAAGATATTTTTGAAAGATTAGGTTCATTAGAAACCTCTCTAAATGAATTGCAAGGTAGTATCAAAGGCCAATTAAAAATTTCAATAGTAACAACAGCTACTTATTTTATCCCAAAAATATTTCAAGCATTTGCACGTGTATATCCAGAAGTAAATTTACGTTTACATGTATATAATAGAATTAAAGTTTTAGAACGACTTACCAATAATAAAGATGATTTAGTTATTATGGGACAAGCTCCAGAACATCTTAATGTAACTGCCCATTCTTTTTTGAATAATCCCTTAGTAGTAATTGCATCCTCACAACATCAATTAGTTAATCAATCAAATATTCCATTGTCTCGACTTTTACAAGAAAATATTTTAATGCGAGAAGTAGGCTCAGGCATACGTTTAGCAATAGAAAATAATTTTGTAAACAATCATATGGAAATGCAAACTACAATAGAATTAGGTAGTACAGAGGCAATTAAGCAAGGTGTGTTAACTAATATGGGAATTTCCATCCTCTCTAAACATGCAATATATTTGGAATTAGCTACTAAAAAAATTAATATATTAGATGTAAATACATTTCCATTAAAACGAGATTGGTATGTAACTCATTTAACAGAAAAAAATTATCTTTAGTTGCTAAAACATTTTTAGAATTTTTATTGACAAATTCTCAAAAAATTGTGGAACAATCTTTTACTAGTTGATTGTAATTTTTTAATAAAGTTTATAATACATTGATATATAAGGAAATAACTATGAAACTAAAGTATTCATTAATAATATTTATTTTAAGCTGTGGAAGCATTCAAAATTCGTTGGCTGAAAGTTTATTTAAACAATACAAAATGCCATCTTTGGATAGAATTACTGACTCTTTTCCAATCAAAGAACTGATATACAAATCTAAAGTTTTAAAACGTTCCCAAACTGTCTCAATTTCATTAACCGCCATAAATGACCCAAAAGCTTATCAAGCCCAATTACGCACTGAAATTAAAGATAGTTTACCAAATTTGACAACTAAGGAAACGGTTGAATTTACTGGTAATAAAACTAGTGAGTTAAATCATTTTTTGCAAAGTATCACTGGTAATAAAACCATCATTTTACAAAAACCTCAGATAATAGGTGATGAGACTTTATCCATACCGGAAAATACAGCGTTATTAGGCGATAATACTATACTGCTATCTTCTGTTTCACCTAGTATCTCAATCTCTGCCGATAATATTATAATAAAAGATTTAATTATCAAAACTACTGGAATTGGTGTCCAAATTACCAATGCAGTGGGAGTTATAATGCAAAATTTACAACTCACAGATTCTGGACGTGGAATTGCGGTATTAACAGATAGTCACTTTATTGAAATAGATCAAATCCAAATTGAAAATCCTAAACAAGGTGGAATTTTAATTCAAGGCAATGTATCTCATGTATGGTTGCATAACTCACAAATTAGTAATGGTCAACGAGCAGATCATGGTGGAGCTGGAATATTAATCAGTGATGCCAAGCCTAAACCAAACTTAGAAGAAAGCACTGTAACTAAGTCTATTCTAGAGCATATTTGGCCGTTAACAAAATCAATTCCTTATGCTTTATTAATCGAACATAATATTATAGCTGATAACTTAGCTCAAGGAATATATGTTGATGGCGGGTATGGTTTAGTGATTCAAAACAACCAACTCCAAAATAATGATAAAGAAGGGCTATCCTTAGAGTTTGGTTCTGTCAATAATATTATAATGGAAAATATCTTGTTTCATAACGGTTTTCGTATTAGACAAACAGATAAAGATTTAAAGGATGATTTAACCCTTAGTTTTGGCCGTTTAGCAGATGGTTCAGCAGTTTCTAAACTGCCTGGTATTTCCATAGACAATGCTGCTCAAAACTTAATATTATGGAATGTTATTAGCAATAATGCTGGTGATGGTATCAAAATGGTGAGAAGTGGAATTCGCAATATAGTTATGTTCAATTCTATAATCAGTAATAACAAAGGCCATAATAAATATTTTCATTTTTTTGGGATAGTCTTGGGTAGTGCTGGTGTAGAGTCTAAACTTGATCCTAATAATACTACCATTGATTTTTTGCCAGCCATTGAAAATATTATTGCAGGCAACGTTATTTATGGAAAACATTGGGTTGGTATTTTTTTGGATAGAGGTGCCTCTTTTAACGATATTTACGATAATATGATACGTCATCAACGGCTTTCCCCCCTAGATTCCACTAGTTCTAATTTTAATAGTATTGTTGGTAATAGCTGGCAAAATTCTTCATCTAGCTCTTGGTTAGACAGGCTATTTAATTAAGAGTTATAGCATTACCATTCATCCCCTATTCACTCCTAAACTAGGATGGAAACAAGGGGCGGTTGGTATTCATTAAATCGGGAAATTCTATATTCTCACTATCATTCGGTGGGAAAAGAAACAGGGAAAGCAAGATTGAGAGATTTAATTGCACAATTAGACAACGTGTTTCTCGTTTGGTTAGATATAGTTTAGCTTTTTCTAAAAAAATTGAAAATCATATTAGAGCTATTTGGGTAGGGATTGTTCATGGTATGCTTCCTTTGCAATCTGACTGGTCATCACTCATATTGCTGGACTATCATTTCTAACACCGTTCTTGAACTGCCGATAAGTAAAGGTAAGTTAGAAATTATAACCTATGAATTAACTCTTTAAGATGATTCCAATTCTATGGTCTATTTTTTCCATTTATGCTCCCTAAAAATATTTAACAAACATGTGTTGTTAATAATCACTAAATTAGTTAATTTAGATGATTTTTTCACATCAAAAAAACTCCTTAATTATAAGTTTATGCAAGCTAAAATCAAGATTATAGATAAGTAATAACTATTGGCTTGGTTAAGCGAAGCGTTAGTCAGCAAATGGTAAATTGGATAATTATGAAAATGCTGGGCAACGAAATAATGTTGCACACCCTACCCAGACTGATTATAAATCATATAATTCTATAGGTAGATATTTTTGATATGAGATAAAGTCTTTATCTGTTGTAAATATTTCTATTCCTAATCTGACTGCTACGGCACATATCAAGAAATCAATATGTGAGCCTTGAATACCATTTTTACGACATATATTGGAAAATTTAGCTCCTTCAATGTAGTCTTTATCAAGAATAGGTGTATTTTTAAAATATTCTAACTTATTATTTAGTATATTAAATTTTATCAAATCGCTATATCCAGATAATACTTCTTGTCTAATAACACCAATTATAATTACACGTTGTTTATATATTAATTTTTCTAATTGCTTTACATGTTTGTTAAAATCTTTTCTTTTTGATCTTAAGGCATATGACCAAATAGAGGTATCTATAAAGAACTTTCAAAAGTTACGTCCTTTTTTATAGTCGTAATCAGAATCTGGGTCAAACTTACCAAAGAGTTCAGTTATTTCTAATTGTTTTCGGCGATTAATGAATTCTTGTAAGGCTGTATTTATAGTTTCTTTCTGTGTTTTGAATTCACTAATTTTTAAGGCTTCAGATATTAGATTTTCATCGATTACAAGGTGAGTTGGAGTTATCATATTTTAATTATTCCTTCAATTTTTACCCGTTTGTAAGTTCTCATTCTAATATTGGTAATAATAAATGTAGGCTGGGTTAGCGAAGCGTAACCCAGAAAATATTCAATTGATTAATTATGAAAATGCTGGGTTTCCTTTTGTCAATCCAGCCTACATGTTATTCAGAAAGTAGTTCTTTTTCCAAAATATTCTTAGTAATTTCTGCATTAGCCAATATAGAATTAGCTTCTTTTAACAGTTTTTTTGATATAATACTAAACTTCTTTTCACCTTGTATCTCATCAATTTCATAAGCAACATAAGCTCCTTCTACTTTGTGATAAATATTATCTGATACTTGGTTTAATTCTTTACTTAATATTTGCCATTGTTCAATTGTTTTATAAATAATTTTTTGTTTTGGATATTTTTCTTTCAAATAAAGTAACTGTTGAATTTTTTGTTCAGTTAGTTCAATTTCCTCTTTAATCTCAATCATTTTTCTATTTAAATCAGGATTCATTTCAGCCAGAAAATCTATAACATCATGTTTAATTCGGTATTCTTTGTACCAATCATATCCTTTAACTGTACCATAAATAGTACCTAAAACCATAATGAGCATTACACCAATTTTAATACTTATTTTTGGTTTATTTATAACAAACATAACAACAATAATAATAGCAAAAGCTAATAATAACAAAACCACTATTCCCATTCCTAAGTAGAAAGACATAATTATTCTAACAAAATAAAAATTTTAAAATAAACTATAATTAAACAAATTCGACTAAAAAATATAACTTATGTACTTTATAA
>JASFYV010000168.1:0-4949 GCA_045046925.1 Candidatus Marithrix sp.
TATACTCATTTGGAGCTGATGGACGTGACGGTGGTGAAGAGATAGATGCTGATATTAAAAGTTGGGAAGTAAATTAACTAGGGTTTTCTTATCTGAAGCTATGCAGAGCTAATTAAAATATACATGTAGGATGCAGGATTTTATTAGTTACATCTGGTAAATTTAACTTATTTGATGTAATTCGTAAACTCATTACATCCTACGTGAAATATATACAGTCTGCGTAACTTCAGTTACTATAAATAATAATTTTTGAAACTAATGAAATCTACAGCAGGATTTACTTTATTAGAATTAATTATCGTTATGGTCATTATTGGCATGATGGCGATATTGGTTATCCCCAATGTTGGGAGTGGACAATCGGCTATTTTAAAAGCTCAAGTGCGGGAAGCAATGGCAGTTTTAAGATATACTCGTCGTACTGCTACCATAGAAGGCAAACAAAAAACAATTATACTCAGAGAAGGTGGAGAATCTACTAAGAAAACTAATGTTGATTCAGGAGTTTGGACTAGTCAAGGAGTAAAATTACAGATGGGAGAATCAGATGATGATACATCTGAACATGCCAGTACTGAAGTTACTTTTTTCCCAGAAGGTGGTAGTAGTGGAGGAAAAATAATTTTTACTTTAAATAAAATAACTGCTGAAATTGAAATTAATCCTTTAACCGGTAAAATTAAATCAGATATTTTTGCAACTGAAGATGAAGCTAAATAAATTTAGCTACCAGTAACTATTTCAGGCTGGCAAAATGGCGGTGGTAATTTAACTCTAAATTGTTGCTGTTGATATTGCAATTTTATAGTTCCTCCATTACATACTCCGTTAGAACTGAACAGAATTGGAGTTTCAACTTGTACTTTCCAACCTTCTGGTAACTTAAGAAGAGATGGTATTTCATCTTCTGTCAAACTACTAGTTTCCATCTTATCTTCATTGTCAATTTCGTTATTAGTCGGGTAATTAACCAAAGTAAAATCCCGACTTTGTCTAAAAGCCAAATAACCTAACTCTCCTAAATGAGCAAACACCTCATCTCGCTCAAACGCTACTTGCACACTATCGTACATAGTAGTCAAACGAGGAAAGATTATACCTGCTAACAAACTGAAAATTAATAACACAACTAGCAACTCGATTAAAGTATAACCAGCTAAATTATATTTCAACTTAATTTAACTCAATATGACTAGGAGGCAAGTAGCCAAGATCAGTATCATAATCAGAACCACCTAATTTACCATCAGCACCTAATGAATATAATGCAAATGAACGATTATCAGCACCAGGTATACTATACTGATAAGAATTGTGCCAAGGGTCTAAAGGTAAATCTTCTTCTAAGTAAGGGCCTTTCCAAAATTGTTTTAAATTTTCATCAATAGGTGGCATTTTTAAGAGAGCTAAACCTTCTTCATTAGTTGGAACTCGTCCAATATCTAAACGTAAAGTTATTACAGCTCCTTTGAGCATTTTAATTTGAGCTTCTGCTGTTTTAACTTTAGCTCCATCCACATTTCCAAGAAGCTCAGGACCAACTAAACCAGCCAACATTCCTATAATAACTAGTACTACTAGCATTTCTAATAATGTAAATCCTTTATTAAGCTGCATAATTTTTTAGTTTTTAAGATAAGTTAATTGCCAATGAGATAATTCATTGCGTAAATCTTCCATTCTAAACGGTTTACTTATATAGCCATCAACCCCAATTTTAAAGCAATATTCACGATCTTCTGGGGAATCATGAGCTGTCATTGCTATTATAGGAATATGCTTACCATTCTCTTTCTCATCAGCCCGAATTTTTATTGTCATATCATAACCATTCATAACTGGCATTTGGCAATCCAATAAAATAATACTATAGTCATTATTCGCCATTTTTTCCAGAGCTATCACACCATTATCAGCAATATCAACTGTTAATCCTAATTTTTTCAGCATAGCAGTCGCTACTTTTTGATTAAACACATTGTCTTCTGCTAATAAAATTGGATATTTATTTTCCATAATTATGTTTCTGCTCGGAATCCTATTTGGTAAACCTTATAAATGTTAATATTATCACAAGAGTTATTAATATTCAAATTTTATATTTAAAAATAAATACTTAAAAAACAAAGCTAAATATCTAAATATGATAATACCAACTAAAAATAGTTCACACAATATTATGCTAATATAATATTATTGATGTTACAAATTTTGATTATAATAATGAGGTGTTTGTGAAACGTTTAATAATATTTTTAATCAGTATATTAATTTCTATTACTATTCAAGCTGAAACTGATTGTACAAAAGTAGGAAGTATTTCACCGATGGAATGTGAATCTTTAGTAAAACTTTATAACAGTACTGGTGGGGAAAGTTGGTCAGATAGTCCAGCGAATAACTGGAATATAACTGATACACCATGTAATTGGAATGGAGTTATGTGTGGTATTGGTGGTAAAGTGATTAGTATCATTAGGTCAAATAAAAACTTAATTGGGGAAATTTCTAGTGAAATAATAAATTTTACCAGATTGCAAACCCTTGACTTACAAACTAATCAATTAACAGGTCTAATTCCAATTGAATTGGGCAATTTAACCGATTTAACCTCATTGCGGTTATATGAAAACCAATTAGAAGGAATTATCCCAAAAACATTAGGAGATTTAATTAATTTAAAAGAATTAAATATTGGTGATAATCAATTAGTTGGTGAGATTCCAAAAACACTTGAAAGTTTAGTAAACTTAGAACGATTACATCTAAATAACAACCAATTATCTGGTGTTATTCCAGCGACTTTAGGCAATATGACTAACCTTAAAGTTTTATCTTTACAAAACAATCAATTAACTGGTAGAATTCCAAATAACCTAAGTATTTTAACTAATTTACAAGTTCTACTCCTTAGTGAGAACCAATTATCTGGTCTTATTCCTGTTGAATTGGCTAACCTTAGTAATTTAACCAAATTATCCTTACATAATAATCAATTAACTGGAATTATTCCAATTGAATTAGGTAACTTAAATAATTTAACCACTTTATATTTAAATAATAATTTTTTTATTGGGCGTGATCCATTAGTATTTAATGAATTAATTAATTTAACTGAACTAGATTTAGCTTGTAATCAATTGCGAGTTGATGATGTTGAAATTATCACTATTCTTAATAAATTTACTCCTGGTTGGACTGATGCTTGGAGCAATATGCAAGGAAGAAGTAATTTTTGTCCACCAATTCCAATAGAATATAGATTATTTATACCATCAGATTTTGATACGTTATTGGTATCTGAAATAGATACTCTTTCCAAGGATGATGTCGACAATGTAACTGATAAAGATAAATTCCATAAATTGCCTAGCCAAGATATAGCTAAATTTTTGGTTAATTTGGATAATAAAGCAATAACACCAGCTGATGTAGCTGAATTAATACCAACTGGCTGGGAATTTAACCAAACTACTGGTAAATTAAAAGCTCCATTAGGTAAAAAAATCACTCTTACCAGATTGCCACCACCAGATTCTCTACCAGCTAGGCTTAAGTTACCAAAAAATATTCCAAATCTACAAGTTGGGTTTGGGCTTGGTGGAGCAGGAAGTTCCATGATGGATGGTATTAAACAATCATTACAAAATTCTGGTTTGCAAGACTTTGTACCATCACAAGATAGTAACGGAATTTTCAAAATAAAAGGTACGGGAAAAGCCAATGGTATAAACTTCTCTTTTATGCCAAATAACAATGATATTACTCAGGTTGATAGTAGTAAAATTAGCTCTCTTACTCGTAGCAAGGGAGGTTTTTATAGATTAACCACTCAAGATGATATACAAATCCAATTCATTCCAATGCCGCAAGACCCAGTGGAATTATCTGAAATGGCTGAAGAAGTTGTATTGGGAGATGATGGAGATGTATTAATAAAATTGGCAAGTGATACTAGACGGCAAGATGATAATATAGTTAGTATTTTTAATTCTAATATTGAACAAGATTCTGAAGAAAACCAAGCTGGAATTTACATTTCTGAAACTAAGGATAATACTAAATTTGGTTTACAAACTGGCAAAGTAGTATATAAGGATGGAACTTCCCAAGTTATTTGGCCAACTGTATTATCACCAAATATATTTCTGGAACTTGGTTATAAATTTGAAGGGGTGGAAAAAGTTGAGTTTAATAGCAATGGAACTTTTTATGTTTTATATCAAGGTATAGAATTTATCATTGTTCCCCAATTCAAAGTACAAATTAATACGACTGATGAAACTGTTGACTCAAGTATTATTACCAATGAAACTGGTGGTATTACTTATTCGGTGGTAAATGAAGCTGCAATAACTACAACTCGGAGTAATTCCAATGAAATCTGGTTATTTGATATGTTTATAGAACCAGCTCCAGATGATTGGTGTATAACAGATGACGACACAGGTGAAGTATTTTGTGATTTTGATAATATACCTTATTAATTGGTTCGGTTAAGGGCAGATACACAGGTCTGCCCCCACACAATATATTTCATCTTGTTCTGTAATTCTAATAGGCCTTCGCTAAATTCAAATTCATCTCCCATATTCTTGCGTCTGGTATAAGCATAACTAGCAATTAGTCTGATATTTTGATTAAGACCATCGGAAAATTTTTCTACTAAATAGCAAATACCAACCTGTCCTTCTACATATAAAGTTAAAAATGAGATTACATTATGAGCCAAATCTACTAAGGTTAAATCACCACTCATCTGTTCATGTATAGCAAATCCCAATAAAGAGGTATACTAAAAGTCCAATAAGTGGTTTGTCACTATTTACACTGTTCAAGCCCAAACGAACACGTAACTTTGCAATATCTGCTTTTAACTCTTGGTTTTCTCCTAAAAGTTGTTATTGCTTTTAGGGATTTTATGTCGTTTGGTAGCTCTTTCATCT
>JASFYV010000169.1:0-9873 GCA_045046925.1 Candidatus Marithrix sp.
GATATTTTAACCCAACGTTTCGCTTAATTTTTAGTCTAATTTCTTTGGAATAATCTGACATTTTATCTAGGATTTAACTGTCGAAGCCCACTGCCCAATGAGGAACGAATTGCATCAATAGCTATTAGTTATTTGATGTAATTCGTGAACTCATTACATCCTACATTTCCCATTTTATTATATTTATATATAGCTTATAAATGTTTGGCTGCCCACAATGATAATGCACTAATAGTTAAAGTAGGATTAGATGGAGAACAGGAAGGGAAGGCACTGCCACCTAATACTAGTAAATTTCGTATTTGATGATGAACTAAGTATTTATCCACAATTGAGGTTTTTGGATCATCTCCCATTACTACAGTACCTAAAATATGGCTTTCACTTTTACTAGGACCGGAAATGGTTAAGTTTTCTATTGGTAGTGAGGCTAATACTTTAGGTAATAATTCAGGTAATTTATCTATAGCTCGCATGGTATAATCTGAAAATCCTTGATGGATAGTTTCTGGTTTTGATGAGTCTGCTTCATTTACTTTGACATAATTCTTTTCATCAGGTAAATCTTCAAAAATTAGTTTCATATTAGTACGTTGTTGCCAACGACCACGTTCAGCTCTTAAATTAGGTATGTTATGAATTTCCATTAGACAAGCTGAATATTTAGAACGATGTGGGCCATCATATAGCATGTAACCGTTAGCGGAAATACTAGTTGTTCCCTGAAAGCTATCGACCCCAACTAAATCTATTTTAGCCCACATACTTATTTGTTCATTCAACCGTTTACCGAGTAATCGATGGGGTAAGTTGGAACGTTGCAATAAATAAGGATTAAAAATAGCATTAGTTCCTAGTACTACTAAATCTGCTTTAGCAATTTTTTCAGTTCCTTCATGTAAATACCTAACTCCACTAGCGTTTCCGGCACTGGTTTCTACCCCTAATACCTCAGCATCTAATCGCAAAGTTATCCTTGGGTCAGAATATAAATATTCCAATTCATTTTGAATGGTAAATTTCACGTCAGTTGGACATAAACCACAAACTCCATTTGCACAACATAAAGCTCTATTTTTAGTAGCTTGTCTGGCTCTAGCAGTTGCCTGTTGGAAATATAAATTTGGATAAGCTTGTTTTAATATTTTATCTGGATCATTAAACAGGTGAGGAGGTTGAGGATAAGGTTGACTACGAGGATATGGAGCGTCACTTGGACCAGAAACAGACATTATTCTTTCTACTTCAGTATAATAAGGTTCTAACTCATCATAACTAATTGGCCAATCTCTACCTACTCCATAAGCTGATTGTAACTTAAAATCATTTGGCATTAATCTAGGAGTACAAGCCCACCAAGCTCTGGAGCTACCGCCAAAACCAACGATAAATTTCCAAATTTTATGTTGGTTATGATTTACAAAAGTGGAATTTGCAGCAACACTACTTAATTTACGGTTTTGTAATTGCCAGAGGTGAGAGTTTTTTTGGCCTCGTTCTAATACTAAGATACGAACGTCTTTTCCAACTTTATTTAAATAGTTATAAAGGAAAAAAGAACTAGAAAAACTAGTGCCAACAACAATAATATCGAAAGTATTATCCAAAATACTCTCCTAATCAAAATGGAGGGATTATGTCGGATCATAAACAATCCGACAATATTTGATAGTTGAATTTAACTCAACTAATGATAAAAGTTTTACTTCTTTGTAACTTCTTCAGGTTTTTCAAGAACAATAGTTATCTTATTACTATATGTATTACGTTTAGATGCTTTACTATACATAAAGATATAGTAGTCATTATTTCTATCTGTTTCTTTATAAATCAATGCACTACCATTGGCTTGAGCAATAACCTTACTTCTATCATTAACTAATTTTATGGTTAAATCATCATTTTTAGGAGCTGGTATAGTCAAAGTTTCATCTCTGTTTAAAGAAATTTGAAACTTAGAACAATTTAAAGTATCAACTTCTAAAAACTCACTTAAACGAGTATTATTAACCACTTTTTTCAAAATTTGATCATTACTATTAAAAGATTTAAATACAAATGAATTAGTTTTTTTCAGCTCAGGAGCAAGACTAATTTGCATTTTGTAGATACCAGCTTTAATAATTTTGACAGGACCAATTATTGAACTACCATCTATCGTACCAGTTGAGACAACTTCTCCTGAAACTATAGTACCATCTTCATTTTGAATTTCTGGACCAGTTAATTGATAGATCATAGGTTTGCCAGACCTGCTTATATTCCATGACATAACTTGATTAGGTTGTAAGTCGAATTCTGCAATAAAAGGTTTATCTTCTGCAGTTATAAATCTATAAGAAGTTCTACCAGATTCTATCAAATTACCAGCTATGATAGTGAATTCTTCTCCATCATTTTTATAAGAAGTATCAACATTAACACTATAAAATGGTTGCCTGCTCTCAATTTCAACACCTTCATCATTTGTAGTGACTGATACTACTGGAGCATCATTAACCATACATTGACCATTAAACACACCAATGCCAGTGTAGCTTACAACATCAGAAGTATCTAATTTAAAACTGAGAGAGTCTAAGTCAAATTTGAACTTTAACTTTAAAGCATCTTCTTTAAGCGAAAAACCAAAGCCATCTACTCTAACACCATCAAATACTATGGTATTACCATCAATAAGAGAATAGTCAGTGGAAGAAAAATCTACTTCTTCTGCATGTATCACACTTACAGTTGCTAAAAAAGTGAGTATAATAAATATTTTTTTCATTAATATTTCTCTAGGTTAAATTTCTAATATTATCAAAAGAATTTTAAAACGTAGTTAAGTTCTATATTGTAAAGTATAACATTTCAAATAAACTAAAGTAAACTTTTTAATTTATTGGTTAATAATTATTAGGTAAAACCTTGAGTTATATTTTACTACGCATGATAATTTTTACTTGATTAGTAGTCCTATGTAGAATACTATTTAACTTTGCACGTCCTCGAGCTATTTTTACCTCAGCAACAAATAAAAAATAAGAACTAGCAACTGTTAAGTTTTCATCATGGATTTTAAGTCCAGCTAAAATATCTTGGGTAACAAAATTTTGGATACTTGTAAATGGTTGTTGTTCACGTTTGCTCAATAATCTGGCAACTTCATTTTCGGTTAAACCTTCGACCACTGCCATTAATATTTTAGCAGATGCCGTGTTAATATTGATTGAAGTGCGAGTGGGCAAAGTGCTTATATATGGTAATAGTTTATAATATTCCTCAATTCCGACTAACAAACGTAATTCACTGGGATCAAACAGGAATCTATTTGCCGTCCTATAAGCTGGATTTTTCATTAAATAAACGTTATCTTCCGCACCATTAATTAATTGCTCTTCATTGATGTCAATCCAATCCACAATTATTTGAGCTAACGAAATTGGTAATTCTAAGATAGTTAACAGCCGTTCTAATACAATAATATCTTTAGAACTAATTTTGCCATCATCTTGTAATAAGTTATTTAAATTAAATCTCCCTTGTAAATCAATAGTTTGACCTGTAATATAACCGCCTGGAATCGGTAGTGCTGGAATTGTAGTTGCCCAAATATCTTGTAAATTATCAACTTTTTTACTATCCCGCAATAAAATTCTTTTAATCCAGCTTTCGCCACCTAACGCATACAAATAGGCTTGATCATTATTGATAAGATTAGCTGTCCGATAAATGTCCAATTGCTGTCTAGTTGTCATTGCTACAGCAGTTATCGTAGCTAGTGCAACTATTAACATTACAGTGATTAAAGCTATTCCACGTTGCTGATTCATCCTGATATTTGAAATAAGCGTTCTATTCTGCCCCATCCTTCAATTTTTAATATTATTTTAATTGCTTTAAGCTTAGTTGAAGTATTTGGCCATTTTTCGTGCCAGGTTAATTTATCATCTAAATAATGCCACTGCATATCATTAATGTTATCTGCTAAGTTCATTAATATAGGTTTACTATCTTGAGCTCGATCTAATACAAACCAATATGAACGTATCAATTTATTATCTTGTAAATAATATGCAACTCGTTGGAGAAAACTTCTATTTTGTTGAGCCGGATTTCGCCAACCAGAACGAGTAAACTCTATTTGTTCAATTGTACCATTAATAGAAGGTTCTACATCACCATATTGATTACGAATTGGGCGTTGAACATGCTGCTCAATATCATGACTTAATCTACTAAAAACCCGTTGTAAATTAGCTAATTGAGTTGCCTGTTGTTCGATTTGAAAATGAGCGTTAAGAACAGTATTTAAACCGCTATAAGCCATTACTGCAATTACCGCAAACACAGCCAATGCAACTAATAGTTCCAATAGAGTAAAACCTGTCGCAAATTTATTCATATTACATTTTGTGGTTAAAGTCTCATAATTTTTATTCATTGGTATATCATAAATAAAAAAGTCTTGGAATTGAAATTTTCTTTTTAAAGTATTTTCAAATATGATATATTATTAAGATTAGACTGCTTAAGTCGTTAGGATTGTTAAAAGGGAGTCATATATCTAATTAGAAAATCAACATTGATATCAAATTCTAAAAGCTAAATAGTTGATTTCACCCGTAATAACCAGTTCTATTCTATTATAATACTAGGAAAATAGTGTGGCAACCATTGAATTAACTCAAGCTAATTTTGAACAAACAGTAAGTAAAAATAATATAGTATTAATTGATTTTTGGGCTTCTTGGTGTGGGCCATGTCGTTCTTTTGCACCAGTTTATGAAGCATCATCTGAAAATCATTCAGATATGGTATTTGCTAAAGTAAATACCGAACAAGAACGAGAATTAGCTACTCAATTTCAAGTCCGTTCTATTCCAACTTTAGTTATTTTCAGAGAACAGATAATCATTTTCTCTCAACCAGGAAGTCTACCAGCACAATCTCTTGAAGATGTTATTAACAAAGCTTTAGAGTTGGATATGGATGTGGTGCGTGCAGAAGTTGCCAAGCAAGAGCAAGATAATAAATCATAATTTATTAGATTGTTGATAATTACCACTTTAAGTTAAAGGCAACTGGGATTGCTCTACATTATGATTTGTAGGGATAATCCCTTGTACCTTAATTAATTTCCATCCACCTGATCGTTATTCTTCTCCTACTCAATTATGTTTTTGCTTTGACCAAACATAAATAATCAATACTAATCCTAGACCTATCAGCATCATAAATATTGAGTACATTACTGTATCATTCCAAGCATCTGGCCAATATGGAGTTGAATTAATTAAACGTTCTTTGCTATGTACTGTTATATATTTGCGTATTTGAAATGGCCAAATTACCCATAATGAGCCAATAAGAATCCCAATAATAATAGTCACAGTACAATGGTAAAAACTAGCCAATAACCAACTTATAAATCTACTAAATACAACTAATCCAGTTATTACTCCTAGACCAAATGGAATTAAAATAGTAAAGTTAAAATGGCCTATTGCGTTCAAAATTGTATCGTACTTGTGTAGTATCAATAAAATAAATGAGCCAGAAATACCAGGCAATAACATAGCTGAAATTGCTAACATGCCACTAAAAAATATAAAACTAGTAGTGTCTGGAGTGTTCATTGGCACTAAATTAACTATCATATACCCAATTGTTATGCCAATAATTAAATGAAATATTGTACTAATTTTGAATGGCTTTATTTCTGGTAATAAAATTATTATAGATGCTAAAATTAAACCAAAAAATAATCCATATACCAACTCAGGGTGAGTGTGTAAAAATACTGGAATTGGGACTATGCGAGTAAAAAATATTAACGCACAGACAATCCCGATAAATAATGGAATTAAAAAACTAAAGTGAGGACGTTGAACTGCATGCCTGATTTGTAATTTAAATATATGTTGTAGCCATATGACATCAAAAGAACGAATTGCGGCTAGTAACTGAGCATAAATACCTAAAATGAAAGCCATTGTGCCACCGCTCACTCCAGGTACTACATCTGCTGCTCCCATGCAAAATCCTTTTGCTGCTAAGTTAATTTTTTGTTTCATTAGCTTTCCTGATGATAAACTTTACTCATTTCATGTACTGCATTAATAAATACATTAACATTTTCCGGATCGATTTCGGGATGGATACCATGTCCTAAGTTAAACACATGTCCATTACCAGCTCCAAAACTAGCTAAGATTCCAGCTACTTCTTGTCGAATTCGATCTGGAGAAGCGTATAAGATACAAGGATCCATATTTCCCTGTAATGCAACTTGAGTTCCAATTCTTTTCCTGGCTATGCCGATAGGTAATTTCCAATCTAATCCAACTGCATCACAACCAGTATTCGCAATATTCTCTAGCCATTCATTACCATCTTTAGTAAATAAAATTACTGGTACTTGCTGTCCTTCATGCTCACGAGTTAAACCTTCAACTATCTGCTGCATATATTGCAATGAAAACTCTAAATAATCACGACTAGTTAAAATTCCACCCCAAGTATCAAATATCATGACAGCTTGAGCTCCGGCTGCAATTTGGGCATTGAGATATTCAGTTACAGTTTTAGCTAGTTTTTCCAATAAAATGTGCATGGCTTGTGGCTGTTCAAATAACATTCCTTTAGCTTTACTAAAAGTTTTAGTTGAACCTCCTTCAATCATATAAGTAGCTAAAGTCCAAGGACTACCAGCAAAACCTATCAATGGCACTTTTCCATTTAATTCACGTCTAATTAAACTAACAGCATCCATTACATAACGTAAGTCATAATCTGGATCAGGAATTGGTAATTCAGCTATCTGTTTACTATTACGAATTGGATTTTTAAATTTTGGCCCTTCTCCTTCAGCAAAATATAATTCTAATCCCATTGCATCAGGAACAGTCAAAATATCTGAAAATAGAATAGCAGCATCTAACTGAAATCTTTCCAATGGTTGTAAAGTTACTTCACAAGCTAATTCTGGAGTTTTGCATAAGGTTAAAAAATCTGTAGCACGAGTTCTAGTAGCACGGTACTCAGGTAAATAACGACCAGCTTGTCGCATCATCCAAACCGGAGTTATATCAACTGGTTGACGTTTTAAAGCACGTAGGAAACGATCATTTTGTAAAGGAGGCATATTATATTTATATTGAAGTAATTAATTTTATAAAGGTTGGCTGAAAATTTATTGGAAATAATCTATTTTTTCGATTATTATAATTTCTATACTATTTAAATAATTCATAGCATCTAAGGCCTATTTCCTTGTGAAGACATAAATTATTGTTGTAAATAATCAGTAGTAATTTTCTGTGATATATTATCTTATTTTTATGACTTACACAATAGCTAAGAGATGAACGATGGTGTAACTAAATTGATAAATGCTATAATTTAAAAACTATTTCATACAAGACAATTATCTAAACCATGCTAAATATATACAATACCTTAACCAGACAAAAACAACCTCTTACTCCTATCAAACCCAATGAAGTTAGCATTTACGTCTGTGGTATGACGGTATATGATTACTGCCATGTTGGGCATGCTAGGGTTATGGTTGTATTTGATGTTGCAGTTCGTTACTTACGCTATTTAGGTTTTAAAGTTAATTATATTAGTAATATAACCGATATAGACGATAAAATTATTCAACGGGCTAATGAAAATGGCGAAAATTTTAACGAATTAACCAATCGTTTCATTCAAGCCATGCACGAAGATAGCGACGCTTTGGGAGTAATACGCCCAGATACTCAGCCTAAGGCAACGGAATTTATTCCAGAAATAATTGCAATGATTCAAATATTGTTAGATAATGAGCATGCCTATATTACTGGTAGTGGAGATGTATGTTATTCAGTAAAAAGTTTTGCCAATTACGGCAATCTATCCGGTAAAAAATTAGAAGAATTACGTGCCGGAGAACGAGTAAATATTGATGAATCTAAAGAAAATTCATTAGATTTCGTATTATGGAAAATGGCTAAACCAAATGAACCTAGTTGGGATTCGCCTTGGGGAACAGGTCGTCCAGGCTGGCATATTGAATGTTCTGCTATGTCAACTGTCTGTTTAGGCAATCATTTTGATATACATGGTGGTGGCATGGATTTACAATTTCCTCATCATGAAAATGAAATCGCTCAATCAGAAGGAGCGACTAAAGAAAAATTTGTAAACATTTGGATGCACAATGGTTTTGTCCGAATTAATGATGAAAAAATGTCTAAATCTTTAGGTAATTTCTTTACTGTAAGAGAAGTGTTAAAAAAATACCAACCAGAAGTATTACGATATTTCATTTTAACTAGTCACTATCGTAGCTCATTAAATTATTCCGATGCTGATTTAAATGCCGCTAAACAAGCTTTAACTAGACTTTACACTGCTTTGCGTGGTTTAGATACCAATAATTTAAGCTGTCCAGATGATAGTTACAAACAACGTTTTATAGCAGTGATGGATGACGATTTTAATAGCCCAGAAGTTTTGGCAATTCTCTTTGAATTATCACATGCCGTTAATAAAGCTCGGACTGATAATTTGGCATTAGCAACTCAATTAGCCAGCGAATTAAAACGGTTAGGTGGAATTGTCGGACTATTACAAGCGAATCCAGAAACTTATTTACAAGGTATCGAACAAGATTCAGCAGCTATTGAACAATTAATTGCAGATCGTAAAGCTGCTAGACAACAACGAAATTGGTCTGAAGCAGATAAAATTCGAGATGAATTACAACAGCAAGGCATAGTCTTAGAAGATAATGCAAATGGCACAACTTGGCGGAAAATTTGAAAGGGTAATTCTTAATAGACCTCTTGCATAAGTATCGCTAAATATTTAAATGAAAATGCTTAATAAAATAAATAAGTTACCTTGCTTACTGATGTTACGCAAACAGATTACTAACTCTTCCTTATTAATGAGGGAGAGATAATTTTAATTCTAGTTAAATATACTGTTTCGTATCCACCATTCTCTAGCAATGCCATTAAGTTAAGGATTAAAAGGTGAATTTTCGTTGTCTTTTCTGATAGTTAAGAAGATGGCTTGCAGAACGTTTTTTACGAGGAACATTTCGTTTTTCTCTAACCGAAACCGGATTAGTTAAAAACAAATTTTCCAAACGTTTGACAACAATATCTGAAGATTCATCAGAACATAACAATTCAATAGCCAGATTTTTAATTGCATTAAACGAAACTACATGATTAACTTGTTGTTTATTCTTAACAGTTTTCTTAGATAATTTATCATTAACATCAGCAGTTAAGATAGTTTCAAGTCCGGTTAAATATACTGTGGAGTACCTGGTAGATTGATTGAGCAGTTCTGCCCGAAAAATTTTCAAGATTAAGACGTGTTTTTAAGATGGCGTACTTCAATTCCCCAGTGCATATGATAAATATCTAAAAAATCTTCAGTTTGGAATTGGGCTTCATCAAGTAAATTAGTAACTAAAACTTCATATTCACCATTTTCTAATCGTACACGTACAAATCGTACCGTTATTTGAATTGGTAAATTATTATTTTTAACTTGGGCAAGCTTACTATGATGAGGTTCAAGAGTTGCTATTTGACTATCAGAACCCTTTTAACATATCACGTGCTTGATTAAAAGATGCTGCTGAACAACGTATTACAAATTTTCTATTGAATTTAAAAAGAGTTGCCAAATGAAAATATGATGGATAATTACGATCGTATAATAGCAAATCTATCACTATATTCTAGATGTTGCTAAATCAACTATGCTCTGGCTTTATAGTATAATTTAAATTGAAAGATTGTATTTTTGATGTTATACTATTGTGATTATGGCAAAAATATATAGATTTTCGTGAATGCGTTGTGCAAAATGTTCTTGCTG
>JASFYV010000170.1:0-7346 GCA_045046925.1 Candidatus Marithrix sp.
TTTCTGAATTACAGCTTGGACAGTTCATCATAATTACTTTTTTGTAAGAAAAATTTGACCTCATATTATACATCACTACTTTATTCAGGACTACCAAATATTTATATGAAGAAGAAGCAAAAGATATTGAACAGCTTTTATACAATGAAGATTTTATGTATGAAAAGGAAGATGATGAATATAAAAAATTATTGAAATATCATAAAACATTGCCGTATGCTGGGTATCTTAAAACTAAACATTGGAAACATTTTCGAAAAGAAGCAATAATATTTTATCAAAACAAATGTCAACTTTGTGGTTTGATTGAAGATAACTCATATAATTTACATTTACACCATAACTCATATAAAAATCGTGGTAGAGAAACATTTAATGATGTAATCTTATTATGTAGCAATTGTCATCAAGATTATCATAATAAATGATTTTTTATCAAGGGTCTATTATACAAGAGTCATAATGGTCGGTTACACTATGTTTCACCGACCCTACAAACAACTACAACAACTTAATTGATGGAAATATAATAACAAATAAGGAATCTTTTTTTAAAGCCAGGTAGGGTCGGTGTAATGTAATGAAACCGACCAAAATTGGAAAATTGCCAATGATATATTATTTAAAGCCGTGGATTATTGGAAGCAACAAAACCAACCAATGATTATTATGTTTTTATAGATGAAAATTCTAACTAAATCTTAGATACAATTCATACTTCATTGCATCCTATATTTATATACCTTTATTTAACTCGTAAGCCGTATATATTAATTAATAAATTATGATTTGGTAGGGTGTATAAGCGATAGCGTCATACACCTTATTTTTAACTTTATCTTGGAATCCTATTATCAGCGACTCAAGAAAGGTGTTAAATTGGTTAATTATCCTTAATTATTTTCAATATCAACTTGTACTGCCTATTTTCTGTAAACTGTTTTCATCTTTTAGAACAAGATTATGCAGGATTTAAGGATAGACATGATTTTAAAATCGCTTTAGATTTAATCCTGTCCATCTTTTAATCCGTTAAATCCTGTTCAAAGTTTTTTTATGATAGCTAAGTAAAAAATTTAACTTGCCATGTTCACATATCATAATGTTCGGTTACACTATGTTTCACCGACCCTACAACTACTTGTTCAAATTCAGGTTGATTTAGCCAATTCAACATTAGATTTAAGTTGATTTTGTATGCAAGTATCTAACATATTTCGTATTAACTCATTCTTTGTAACTTCACTACATCGTTTCCCTTTAGTTCATTTTCTTCCATATTCTTGAATTGTATCATCAAAAATTATCACTCCATCTGGGGATTGTACGCACTGTTACGTGTTTCCCGTTTGTATAAAGCACATAAACCACCTGTCCTCCCATCCTTATTTAAGGAGGGAATTAGGGGAGATTGTATTTAATTGAATCGGGAAATACTATATAATTTTTTTTGTTTTTTGATTTGGGCTAATAACAGCTTGAATAGATTGTTTTACACATGCTATATATTTACAGCTTGTCTAACAAATGTTGTACGATGAGGTATTATTAGGGAAGAATTTTTGTTAATGTCTTGAAAATCCAAATTCCTTTGTCTTTATGTTGACCTAGAAATTCTCCTATTATTTCCATGGTAATTGTTTCGCTATAATTTATGGTAATTCAGTATTATATTTCTTTTTCAGGTAAGTTAATTAATATTACACATCAGTTATATTTTCTATAATTATTTGGTATAATTATGCTAACTTAAGAATAAATTACAACACTATGATCTTACCAAAAGAAGAAGTTGAAAAAATTGCTAATTTAGCAAAAATTGCATTAACTGAGTCAGAAATTGATACTTATACTCAGCAATTATCGGATATTTTATCATTTGTTGAACAAATGAATACTATTGATACTACTGGTATTGTTCCGATGGCACATCCACTTGATGCTGTAGCAAGACTACGTGAAGATGTTGTATCAGAAACTAACCAACGTGAGCATTTTCAGGCTATTGCTCCTCAAGTGGAAAATGGTTTATATCTAGTTCCTAAGGTAATCGAATGATTGATATAATTGTTAAGTTTGAAAATAATTTTACAAATTTATTAATATTTATTGCTAGAGGTAGGTTGGTTATATTTGCTCAAATGGAAACATTTTTTACCAGCCAAATGGGCTAGGGAAACTGGGTTAATGTTTAATTCAAGAACTCGAATTGTAACCAAACAACCGTCTATAAATTATCGTCATCCTAGCAATGTTCCTGATGAGAAAGAAAATATTAACAGAATTTATGCAAATAGACGCAAACAACCCAAAGGTGAATTTGCAATGATGGGGAAACAAAAAATATATCGATATTTTGACCCTATTTTTCTTATGCCACCATGCTTAGCATGTCATGGCAAACCCAAAGGTGAATTAGATATTTTAGGTTTTCAAAAAGATGGATTAGATGCTGGAGATATAATTGGTCTAATTAGCGTTTCGGTAGCAGTAGAATAAAAATATTGCTTGATTTAATAATCTAAATAATTTTTAAAATGCAACCAACTATAAAACATAACTTAATCAGTATTTTTGCTCAACATAAAGTTGCTGCTAATTTATTGATGATAATAATGATAATGAGTGGATTTTGGGCATTAAGTAAATTAAATACCCAATTTCTACCAAATTTTGAGTTAGATATTATTACCATTACTGTGGTTTGGAATGGATCTACTGCTGAGGATGTGGAGGAATCTATTACTAAACCGATTGAGCAAGAATTACGTGTGCTTGATGGTTTAAATCAGATGAACTCTACTTCGACTAATGGTTTTGCGACAATTTTGTTGGAATATAAAGAAAATACTGATATGACTTGGGCTTTGGATCAAGTGAAGGAAAAAGTCAATTTACTACGTAATTTACCACTTACTTCTGAAAAACCTAAAATCAGTCGAATTGTACTATATGATCCAATTGCTAACTTGCTTATTACTGGGCCTGCGGATATAAATGAATTGCGGCATTTAGCCCATCAAATGGAAGATCAATTATTAGCAGCTGGAATTAGTAAAATTACAATTGCTGGTTTGCCAAAAGAAGAAATGGCGATCCAAATCTCAATGCTACAACTGGAAGAGTTAGGTTTAACTTTACCTCAAATTAGCAAACAAATCAAAGATTTTAGTAAGGATATACCAGCGGGAGCTATTGGCAGAAATGATGTAGCTAGGCAATTGCGTAGCTTAGAACAACGACGGAATGAATTATCTTTTAGTGAACTACCATTAATTACTGATAAATCTGGACGTTATGTAAAATTAGATGATGTTGCCACTATAGAACGCCGACCTAAAAATGGTAAAACTACGATAACCTACCAAGGTAAGCCAGCAGTAGAGTTAAAATTATTTCGTGCTGAAACTAGCGACTCATTAAAATCAGCTAAAATATTTCATAGTTGGCTAGAAAAAATAGAGCCTAAATTACCGCCTAATATCCAGCTCAAAGTTTATAATGAACGTTGGGAAGCTATCAGCGACCGTATTTCCTTATTATTAAAAAATGGTTTGGGTGGTTTAGTACTTGTCGTAGCTATCTTATTTTTATTTCTTAATGGGCGAGTGGCTTTTTGGGTCGCAGCAGGTATTCCGATTTCTTTATTAGGTATGTTGGCAGTATTATATATGACTGGCGGTAGCATCAATATGGTCAGTTTATTTGCGATGATCATGGCATTAGGAGTAGTGGTTGATGATGCCATTGTGGTGGGAGAAGACGGTTTTACTCATTTTCAAACTGGTGAAAATTCTTTATTAGCAGCTGAAGGTGGAGCCCAACGCATGTTAGCCCCAGTAACCGCAGCTTCTTTAACTACGATATCAGCTTTTCTACCATTAATGATGATTGGCGGTAGAATGGGAAATATTTTATATGCCATTCCAGTTGTAATGATCTGCGTACTAATCGCTTCTTTAATTGAATGTTTTTTTGTTCTTCCTGGTCATTTAAGCCATACTTTTCATAAACTTAGACAAGAAAAACCTAGTAAACTTAGACAAAAATTAGACTTTGGATTTAATCAATTACGAGATAAATATTTTCGGCCTTTTATTATTCTGGTTATTAATTTCCGTTGGAGTTTAATTGCTACTATGTTATCTGTCATGATATTGGCTATTGGTCTGCTAATTAGTGGCCGGATGAATTTTACCTTATTTCCATCTCCAGAAGGAACTATTATTATGGCTAATGCCAGCTTTGTTTCTGGAACTGCTCCCAAACAAGTTGACAAGTTTTTAGCCCAGTTAGAGGCTGATTTAAATTCAACTATTACGGAATTAGGAGAAGATATTTTAAAAATTGTCCTAGTCAAACATAGTGGAGCTAGTTCTGCTCAAGGCACTGAACGCTGGGGAGAGCAATTTGGCTCATTAATGATTGAATTATCCATGCCAGATACTCGTACAGTAAGAAATCATCAGTTGATTAAGGCTTGGCAAGCTAAAATTAACAAACCAGCCGGTTTGGAAAATTTAACTATAACCGAATTACGTGGTGGCCCACCTGGTCGAGATATTGAAATTCGTTTAAATGGTAATAATGCGGATAAAGTAAAAGCTGCCGCAATAGAATTAAAAAATGTACTGGCTACTTTTTCTGGAGTAAGTGGAATTGAAGATGATATGCCCTATGGCAGAGAACAATGGCTATATTCTTTGACAGATTACGGTATGGCTTTAAATTTAACAGTAGAATCAGTAGGTGAACAATTGCGAGCAGCATTTGATGGCCATTTGGTGCAAATTTTTCAAGATGGGCGAGATGAAGTTGAAGTTAGAGTAATGCTGCCAGATTATGAACGTTATAATTTAGCAAGCTTGGAAAATTTCATGTTGCAACTTCCTAATGGTAGTACAATTCCATTTTCTACTGCTATAAAAATAACTACTCAACGTGGTTTTGAATCTATTCGCCATTCTTATGGTAAGTTAGCTGCTGAAGTTTCAGCTGATGTCAATAAAGATATTAATAATAACAATAAGATTTTGGCTAATTTAGAGGAAAATTTATTACCAGATTTGATGGCTCGTTATGGAGTTAATTATAGTTTGGAAGGTAGAGCAGCTGATCAGTCAACAACTTTGGGAGATATGAAGCGAGGAATGTTGATTGCCTTATGTTTAATGTATATTATTTTAGCTTGGCAATTTGCTTCTTATGGTTGGCCATTAGTAGTTATGGCAGTAATTCCCTTTGGTTTAGTTGGAGCTATTTTTGGTCATTGGGTGATGGATTTAGATTTGACTATTTTATCATTATTTGGTTTCTTTGGTTTATCTGGAATTGTGGTGAATGATTCTATCGTATTGGTAACATTTTATAAGCATTTACGGGAAAAAGGCATGCTAGTTAGAGAAGCCTTAATCGAAGCTTCCTGTCAACGGTTACGAGCAGTTTTATTAACTTCATTAACCACAATCTTTGGTTTAATGCCATTATTATTCGAGACTTCCATGCAAGCCCAATTCTTAATTCCAATGGCCACCTCAATTGCATTTGGTTTAATGTTCTCAACTGTATTGGTATTATTAGCAGTACCAGCATTATTATCAATTTATGAAGAACAAATTTTTGATAAAGAATGAATTCTGTATAGTATTTTCCGATTGAATGAAATACATTTTACTTATTTCGGGAATGGAGTGTAGTGGATTTCCCGAAATCTTGTACCTTAATACAAACGGGAAACGCTATATAAGGCGATTACAACTTTAATTGAAAATTATGATATGATACTTAAAAAACGCATTATTGCTATTTTTTAGGAATATTTACTGGCATATTATCTGGTTGTGGAACTGTTACTGGGCTTCCAGCTCATGGTGGAGGCAAACGATCTTTGATCGAACAAGAACTTGTCTCTGCTGCTGTTCGTGGTTCCTTAAAGGAAATTGATCTAAGTTCATTACGTGGAAAAGTTGTTTTTATCGAACTAGGTATGATTAGCGATGCTGGTGGTGGGAGCTTTAAATGGTGGAAAGTTTTCTTTGGGTGCTCTTCTAACGTTAGGCGGTTTAGTCAGTCCAATAACTAGAACTACCAATACTTATGAAGGTTATAATTCCACTAGTTCCGTGGTTACTTTACAAAATATTGCAGGAATATCCAATACTAATCAAACTACTAATAGTATGAATACCGCTATTAATAATGTAAATAGCACAGCTAACGCATTTGGTACAAATAATTCTAATAGCAATATTAATACAATAGGAAATACCGTTGGTAATAATTATGCTGCTAATTCAGGAAGTTACAATAATACAACAAATGGTGTAAGTAATTCGGTTACAGAATTAGGTGGTTCCACTAATACGACCAACTCTACTAACAATATTGGTGGTGCTACAAATACATATGGTTCAACGGCTGATATTGGCGGTTCTACAAATATCATTGGCTCAACCAATAATATTGGTGGCTCTACAAATACATACGGTTCAACGACTAATATTGGTAGTTCGACTAATATGTATGATTCAAACACTAATATTGGTGGTTCAACTAATACATACGGTTCAAGCACTAATATTGGTGCATTTACAAATACATACGGTTCAAGCACTAATATTGGTGCATCTACAAATACATATGGTTCAACAACTGATATTGGTGCATCTACAAACACATACGGTTCAAACACTAATATTGGTGCATCTACAAACACATACGGTTCAAACACTAATATTGGTGCATCTACAAACACATACGGTTCAACAACTGATATTGGTGCATCTACAAATACATACGGTTCAACAACTGATATTGGTGCATCTACAAACACATACGGTTCAACAACTGATATTGGTGCATCTACAAACACATATGGTTCAACAACTGATATTGGTGGTTCTACAAATACATATGGTTCAACAACTAATATTGGTGATTCTACAAATACATATGGTTCAACGGCTGATATTGGTGGCTCAACTAATACTTATGGTTCAACGACAAATATTGGCAATTCTACAAATACATATGGTTCAGCGACAAATATTGGCAGTTCAACTAACACTAATAATTTAACTAATAATATTGGGAGTTCTACAAATACATACGGTTCAACGACAAACATTGGCAGTTCAACCAACACTAATAATTTAACTAATAATATTGGAGCATCCACTAATAGTTCCAATTCAAATAATGTAACTACCTACCATAGTAAATAATAATAAAGTATATACGAAAAAAATGTTAAACTAAAGAGATGAAAGAGCTACCAAACGACATAGAAAGCTTAAAGAAGATAAGAACTATCAGAAAAACTAAAGCATTTAGAAAAAGAAAATGCC
>JASFYV010000171.1:0-8034 GCA_045046925.1 Candidatus Marithrix sp.
AGGACTTAATGTGTTTGCATTAAAGAGCTGTATTTAAAAGCTATTCGTCAAGCATTCGATGAATTACAGATTTTAAAACAATCTACTGCGTAACATCAGCTGATAAATTTACCTTAAGTTGGGCAATGTTTGCTAGGTAATTTATCTTCTGTATTTTTTAAATTAGGCCAAAGCCAAAATTTAGATTTAGCACTACAATTTTCTTCACCTCTGAACATTCCACTAGCAAAACAAGAATCAATAAAAGTAATAATATCATCGGTGTTAATAGCATTAACTAAACTTACAAAATCATCATCAGTCAACAATATGTTAGAATTTGTAACAAACGCCTCATCATAACAATCTATTTCATCATTATCATAGTCACTTTTAGTTGTACTGTGACCAGAGAAATAGATAAATACCTTATCTTGTGGTTGTACTAATTCTTCTAACCTTGTTAAAGCTTGTTTAAATTGCCATTTTTCAACATCTGCTATGATGCAGAGCTTATTTATATCTATATTAAAACGTTTTTGTATGGCATTAGCAAAAGATTGAGCATCAGAATTAGCTTTGGTTAGTTCTCCAGTATTTGCTCCCATTGCTAATAAAAAGGTAGTTGGAATATTAGAAGGAAGTTGATTATCCCAACATGCAAGACTGTTAGTTGAATATTAATATAAATAGGAATTTTTTCATGATTTAGTCCGGCTTAGTTATATTTTATGGAAAAAAACTATAATATAGCTGAATCCATAAATATATTTGTAAGGGCAGATCGTCTGCCCTATTAGACTAATAACTTTTTAAGCCTCTGTTTTACGTGCTTGATTACGAAAATCTGAATAAGATTCTCTCTGGGTTTTAGCAGCAATAAAATATTGAGGAATAATTTCTTCTAATGAATGTGGAGTTATTCCTAATTGTTCTAAGTGATTATTATCTTTACAAGAATTTTCTAATGTTGCTGATTGATAATTGTCCACTGAATAAGGTTTGCCAGGAATAAAATCCATAACTTGTGCTATTTTATGGGAAATATTATCTCCTAAAGGAATAATAAATCGTTTAACTCCTAGTAATTCAGCAGTATAAGCAACTAGCTCTTGCAATGTATAAATTGTTGAGCCACAAAGGTTATAAGATTTTCCATAATGCTTAGGTTTACCAACAGTTTGTGATATTGCTGCTACTACATCATCAATCCATATTGGAGCCATTTTAGCATGAGCAGAAGGTAGCATAAATATTGGGGATGGGACTCGCAATAAAGTTGCAAATTTATTTAAAAATGAGTCATCTTTACCAAAAATAACTGAAGGTCTAAAGCTAGTAACGTTTAAATCAGAAGCATGAACTATAGATTCACCAATACCCTTAGTACGCAAATAATTACTTGGAGCTTTGGCAGCGTCAGCATTGATTGCACTGATATGTAATAAATGTCTCACATTATTTGCCTGACAAGCAGTGACTATTTTTTGTGGCAATTCTGCATGTACTTTATTAAATCCATTGCCATCCCTACCACTTTCATTAAGAATTCCAACAGTATTAATAACTATTTCACAATCAGCTATTAAATTATTTAACTGTTCTTGATCGTGAATATTTGCTGGTATTAATTCTAAATTAGAATACATCAATAAATCTCGATGTCGTTCTCGTTGTTGAGTAGGTATTCGTACTTGCCAACCAATTTGCATCAAACTATTAGCCAAATGTCTACCAACAAATCCCGTTCCTCCTAAGAGGCAAATTTTATGCATTTTAAACTCCCAAATATATATTTTATACTATCTTAACCTATGCACTCAATATTTGGTATAGTTTTTCTGTTATAAATTTTAGAATTTAAGTTTATCAATTAAGTCATTAATATAGTTATGTAATTGGAATAGAAACACTAAACACCGTTTGGCTCGGTTTACTTTCTACTGTAATTTGACCATCATGTTTATCAATAATTTTTTTTACAATATCTAATCCTAGTCCATTACCATTTGTTTTAGTGGTAAAAAACGGTTCAAATATTTTTTCTTGAATATTAACTGGGATACCAATTCCATTATCAATGATATTTATCAAAACATTAGTATCTTGTAATTTTACTTCAATCTGTAATATACCATGGTAATCCATAGCATGTAAGGCATTGTAAATTAAGTTAGTCCAAACTTGTCCTAATTCATTTGGATAACACATTATAAGTGGTAGTTCAGAATAATTACGAATAACCTCCACTCCACGTTTAATTTTATTATGATATAAAGTTAGAATTATTTCTATGTTATCAATAATATTAGTGGTTACTTTTTGATTATAATCATTACCATAAAAGTTTACTGCAGTAATAATTCTTATAATTTTATCAATAGCAGTGGAGCTACTTAAGAAAATAGTTTGTAAAGCAGAAATTTTATATGCAGTTTTAAATATTGTCACATTGTTAGATAATTTTAACAACGGTAAAAATGTTTTAATTTCATTGTAAATTCCCATACTTATTAAATAATTAGATATAATAATATTATTATCAATCGAATATTCACTTAATTGTTTAGCCATCTCATTTTTAAGTTTTCGCTCTTTTTTGCTAGATAATAAACTTTGCGAAGACTTTTTCAACAATTCAAGAAATTCTGGTTTAGTAGATAAATTTATTAATATTGGCAATTGTTCTAAAATTTGCTCCAAAAATATTTTAGTAGTACTGATTGAAGAATTAATTACACTTAATGGAGTATTAATTTCATGAATTATACCAGCAGTTTCTTTACCTAAAATTGCCATTTTTTCAGCTTGGATTAGCTTTTGTTTAGTTTGAGCAAGTTGTACTATTACATCTTCTAACTCAATAGCTTGCTTATTTAATTTATCTGCAAGAAATATTTTTTCTTGGTGTAAATTGATAAAATCTTGTTTAATAATTATTATAAGACTGAAAATAACTCCTAAATAAGATGTGATTATAAAAACAATATAATCCTCTAAGATGGTTGCTAATCCAATAGCAGATAAAAAAATTAAAGAAAAGAGTAATAAATATTTGTTGATTTTAGTAAGTGTATACATTTAAAATAATCCTCCTCTTTGATATTCCATATATATTTCTTCGCCAGCAAAAATAGCAAGCATAATACATAATAAAATCATCGATAAAATCAATAATATTATTTTTTTATATTGTATTTTTTGTTTTATTAATTTATCCATAATTAATTCAAAAAATATAAGAATACTAATATCTATCAGAAAAATAGAGAGATTTCCTTGCTCAATATCTCTATTTGCTATAACCACAAAAAAGTTCCTATAACAAGAATTATTATCCATAATATTCTAAACAAAATTGCAATTATTTTCATAGTATTTTTTCTCTAAATGAAAATATTAAACTTTTATCCAAATCAATTTTAAATTGTAGATTAGGCAAAATAGAATCAAGCAGAAATATTAATAAGGTTTATATGCTTAATTTTAACTTCCTCCTACCTAATCTACATTTAACCGTTTAAAATTAATTGGTTATATTTTTACTTTAAATTTTATGTTCCTGCTGAACTTGCAATAAAGTGACTATACATTCACTAATATTATCAAATTCTTCAACTCCAGTACCATATTGTTCATTCTCATTATAAAAAAAGTTACAACGATAACAACCCAAATCAGTTTTAAAAACCACAAAATGTACCGGTTCAACGTACCAATATACAGTTGGACACCACAAATTACCAGTAGCCAATTTTACTTGAGTATCAGCGAGCTGAACTTCAATATTTTCCCCATAACGTTCTTTAAGCGTAGTACGAATTGTCCATATTTCACTACCATCAAAATCAGGAATAGTCTTCATAAATTATTTTTAAAGCTTTTAAAAAAAATGTGTTAAAATGATTAAATTGTGTAAATTATAAGATAATTTGGGTTAAAATTGAAATCCATATCTAAATTTAAGGCCATCACGGTATTAACTGCAGCAGTGATGGATTATTTGATACAGCAGTTACCATAAACTAGGAGGAAACTCTAACCATGCCTACATTTGTACGGACTGAAAAATGCGACGGTTGCAAGGGTCAAGACAAAACGGCTTGTATGTACATTTGCCCACATGACTTGATGAAGCTTGACAAAGATGGTTCAGAAACTGGCCATGCTATGAAAGCTTTTAACCAAGAACCTGAACAATGTTGGGAATGTTATTCTTGCGTTAAAATTTGCCCACAAAATGCTATCGAATGTCGTGCTTATGCCGATATCGTACCTTTGGGTGGTTCAGTTCAACCATTGCGTGGTAGTGACTCCATCATGTGGACAATTAAGTTCCGTAATGGCACTATGAAACGTTTCAAATTCCCTATCCGTACCACCCCAGAAGGTTCTATTGAGCCTTATGCTGATATGCCATCCGCCAATATGGATGAAATTGGTAATAATGGTTTCTATAATCTTAATCCTTCTGACTTAAAAGGTGACAGAAGTCAATTGATTAATTTGTAATTTGTTAGGAGTCCAAACTTTAAAGTTTGGTTCTTCCAAGACAAATCTTTTGGACTCTAAAAAATAATCTTAAAATTAACAGACAATATAGGTATATAAAAATATGGCAGAAGGAACTTTTGGGAATCCTGAAATCATTGAAGAAGAAGTCGATATATTATTAATCGGCGGTGGTATGGCTTGTTGTGGTGCTGCATATGAAGCTATGCGTTGGATGGAAGGTACTGATATATCAATTAAATTAATTGATAAAGCTGCAATGGATCGTTCTGGTGCTGTTGCTCAGGGTTTATCCGCTATTAATACTTATCTTGGTGACAATGATCCTGCTGACTATGCACGTATGGTTGCCAATGATTTAATGGGTATTACCCGTGATGATTTAGCCTATGACTTAGGTCGTCATGTTGATGATTCCGTACATTTGTTTGAAGATTGGGGCTTACCAATTTGGAAGACTGATGAAAACGGCGAACGTCATGATGGTTCTAAGGGTGGAACATCCTTAAGAGACGGTGGTAAACCAGTACGTTCCGGTAAATGGCAAATCATGATTAATGGTGAGTCTTACAAATGGATCGTTGCTGAAGCTGCTAAAAAAGCCTTAGGTGTTGATAAAATTCAAGAACGGGTGTTTATCGTTAAATTAATTAATGATAAAAATGATCCTACTAAAATTGCTGGTGCAATTGGTTTCTCAGTTCGTGAACATAAAGTATACGTTTATAAATTTAAAGCTTGCTTATTAGCTGCTGGTGGTTGTGTTAATTTATTCCGTCCACGTTCCGTTGGTGAAGGTACTGGTCGTGCTTGGTATCCAGTTTGGAATGCAGGTTCAACCTATGCAATGGCTGCTGAAGCCGGTGCTGAGTTGACTATGATGGAAAACCGTTTCGTGCCAGCTCGTTTTAAAGATGGTTACGGTCCAGTTGGTGCTTGGTTCTTGTTATTCAAAGCTAAAGCTACTAATGCTGTAGGCGAAGTTTACATGGACAAAAATAAGGAAATGTTGAAAGACTATCCTCCTTATGGTTTAGCCCCAGTGCCAGCTTCTTGTTTGCGTAATCATTTAATGATGCACGAGATGAAGGAAGGTCGTGGTCCAATTTACATGGATACTCCTACTGCTTTGGCTGATTTAGCTAAAACTTTAAGTAAACGTGAACTTAAGCATTTAGAATCTGAAGCTTGGGAAGATTTCTTAGATATGTGTATTGGCCAAGCTGGTGTATGGGCTGGTGAAAACATTGAACCTGAGAAGAAGGCATCTGAATTAATGCCTACCGAACCGTACTTATTAGGTTCTCATTCCGGTTGTTGTGGTATTTGGGTATCTGGCCCAACCGATTTAGGTGCTCCAAAAGAATGGTCTTGGGGTTATCGTTCCATGACTACCATAAACGGTTTGTTTACTGCTGGTGATGGTGTTGGTGCTTCTGGTCATAAGTTCTCTTCTGGTTCACATGCTGAAGGTCGTCTTGCTGCTAAAGGTATGATTAAATATGTACAAGACAATCCAGACTATAAACCTGAGTTAGATACTTCGGTTGAAGACTTGGTAGCTGAAATTTATCAACCAGTTAAGACTTTCTTAGAGCATAAGGATTATTCTACTGCAATTGATGTTAATCCTCATTATATTACTCCAAAGATGTTGCAATTCCGTTTGCAAAAAATCATGGATGAGTATTGTGCTGGTGTGGCTACTTGGTATCAAACTAATGCTCATATGTTGGATGTTTGTGAGCAGAAGTTGGGTGTATTGAAGGAAGATGCTGCTAAAATGCGTGCTAAAGACTTGCATGAGTTGTTACGTGCTTGGGAAAATTATCATCGCATCATTACTGCTGAAGCTCATATGAAGCATATTCAATTCCGTGAAGAAAGCCGTTATCCTGGTTTCTATTATCGCATGGATTATAACTTCGTTGATGAAAAAAATTGGAAATGTTTTGTAAACTCCACTTATGATAAGAATACCAAAGAATGGTCTTTGAAGAAAGTTCCTCATGTTGATTTGGTGAAGAAGTAAGTTAGTTTAATTTTTAGCTGTTTTTAAAGAAGCCCGACTGTCGAGAGATGGTTGGGTTTTTTTTGGGGTTTTATCTTGACATAAGAATTTAATAGGAGTAAAATTCTCAAAGGCATATAGAACAAAGGCATATAGAATATATTGTCTTGCTAAATATGCCTAATTTATTTAAATTAAATTGTGTAAATTGCATGATAATATTTATTTATAACTAAAAGGAGATAAACACGATGTTTAGATTTAAGTGGCTTAAGAAAGCTTTTCTTAAGATAATTTTTATTGGCTTAATTGCCTCATTTGCTCAAACTGCCGCTGCTATTGATTTTAATTTTTCTTGGCCAGATTTAGGTAGTGGTGAAGGCGAACTCGACATAACTATTTCGCTTAATGCATCCACTGTTGATGTCAAAGTGAAACTCCAAAATGGATGTGTTTACAATTCAGATAATGTCAATGTTAATTGGGATCAAAATACTATTGATAAGTTTGTTAATGATTTAAATATTCCACAATTGTCTCTAACTTTTGTGGATACCCTTCTTAATAATGGTCTTGATTCAGCTTTGAAGAAAATGCCAATTGCTGTAACACGCTTAGATAGTAAAACATTACAAGTTAGAGTTGGATTCACTGATCCTAATCCTCCAGGTGCACTTGTTGATGTCCAGATTAAGTTAGATAGTACTTGCGGTGACACACCACCACCATCAGTTGTTAGCTCCACACTCAAAATAGGCAAACGCATCACTCTGGTTCCTAACAATTTCCCAAATATGTGTGTTGGACACTTTCTTTTTGGTCTAAACAATCTCATATCAGATGGTACAGATGTGACGAATAAAAACTGTACTTTTACAGTAGAGAAAGGAATTGACGGTAGGGATGGTACCATTTCGTTACGTTCAGTCAACTACCCAACATTCTATGTTAATCACTTTGCTTTTGCGGTCAATATCTCTGCGTCTGATGGTACTCCGGTATATAGGGATAATGCTAGTTTCATTCAAATCCCAGGTTCAGTTGCAGATACCATAAGTCTTGTACCAGTTAACTATCGAACCTTTCTTGTCCGTCATTCTTTAAATCGCTTACTTATTCACAATAACGATGGAAGTGCTTTATTTAAACAAGATTCATCATTTAAGGTAATGCCTCCATTATGGAAAGGACCAGAAGGTTTGTAGAACGTAGGTAAATCCAAGTAGGGTAGTTTGAAACCGACCGTTTCAATAAATTTGATTAATACAGTTGGTTACGCTCTGTTTTACAAAACCTACATGGTTTGGTTTTTGAAGAAACTTTTTCGTTAATTTGATGAAAAAGTTATTTTAATAATTTGTTAGATATTTAAAGAAGCCCGACTGTCGAAAGATGGTTGGGTTTTTTTGTGATTTTTGATAATTCTAGTTAAAAAAATAGTAACTACCTACCATACCCATGCCAACTATTTTAAATATTTATCAATAAGTTATAAATTTGTTATAATGCCATGTTTTTAGTATAAGAAATGT
>JASFYV010000172.1:0-18131 GCA_045046925.1 Candidatus Marithrix sp.
GGTGGAATGCCAGTTGGTGCATTTGGTGGTAAACGTGAAATTATGCAACATATCGCTCCATTAGGTTCAGTCTATCAAGCTGGAACTCTATCGGGAAATCCAGTTGCTATGGCAGCAGGCCTTGCTATGTTGGAGATTGTTTCAGAACCTAATTTTTATACTGAACTTGGTGCTAAAACGAAACAGTTTGTCAGTGGTATGTTGGCAGTAGCTAAAGATGCAGAAATTCCTATGACTGGAGTATCGGTTGGTGGAATGTTTGGTTTATTTTTTACTAGTGAGGATGAAATTACTAATTTTGATCAAGTAAGTGCCTGTGATAGCGATAGATTCAAGAAATTTTTCCATGCTATGTTAGATAAAGGAATTTATTTAGCTCCATCGGCTTTTGAAACTGGATTCGTATCGTCAGCTCATAGTAATGCAGATATTGAAGCTACTTTGGCTGCTGCTAAATCAGTTTTTGGTGATTTGTAAGTTTACATTCTGATTTACTCAAGAATATAGAATTCATGTTCACAATCCCTATTTTTCCAGTTCAACCACATTTATATCAGGCTGCAACTGAACTAGCGACCAATTTTGTTTTACCTATAGTTGATAAACCTAATTTACCTTTTTTATTACATTTAACCGAACAACGTTTGGAATTGCACAATCCGAAAACTGGACCAATTTATATAGACTTTATACATGGGAAATTAGCTTATCGTAATAAACATGGTGGAGGACGTAAACAACCTTTGGCCAAAGCGATTGGCTTAAAATCTGGTAATAAACCAACTGTATTAGATGCAACGGCTGGTTTGGGTAGGGATTCATTTATTTTGGCTAATTTAGGCTGTCAAGTACAAATGGTAGAACGTTCGTCAGTAATAGCAGCATTATTATATGATGGTTTACAACGGTTTAATAATAATTCGATTAACTTACAACTAATCCATCAAGACGCTCAAAACTGGTTACCAACATTATCTCCTAAACCTGATGTTATTTACTTAGACCCAATGTATCCACATCGTAAAAAATCAGCGTTAGTAAAAAAAGAAATGCAAATATTACAAACTATTATCGGAGCTGATATAGATTCTTCAGCTTTATTAACAATAGCTTTAAACTCTGCCAACAAACGAGTTGTAGTAAAACGGCCAAAATGGGCGACTAGATTAAATGATATATCTCCAACTTTCTGTATTAATAGCGTAAATACTCGCTTTGATGTTTATTTAGTATGATGCGTAATATAATATTTATCAGTCTATTAGCTGGGGTAGGTTTATTTTGGAAAACTCAAACAGATTTGGTTTTACCACCAGTCACTCTGTCAATTAATAATTCTGCAGTTAATAAAGTTCAAATACTAGATCGTAAAGCTATACCACTTACCGTAACCTATCAAAATACTTGGAATTTACAAGATTATATACCATTACACGAAATTCCAACTATTTTACAACAAGTAATTATTTTAGCTGAGGATAAACGATTTTTTGAGCATCATGGACCTGATTGGCAAGCTCGTGGATTTGCTACCTTACAAAACATCCGAGCTTTAAAAGTAATACGTGGTGCTAGTACTATAACAGAGCAAGTAGTGCGTATGTTAAATCCACGTCCTAGGACTTTTTGGAGTCGTTGGTTAGAAGGATTTGAAGCTGGGAAATTGGAAGATAAGTTTTCTAAAGCAGAAATCCTAGAATTCTATTTAAATCAAGTACCTTATGCCAGCCAAAGAAGAGGAGTAGTACAAGCATCCCGCCATTATTTTGATCGGGATTTAGAAACTCTTGATCTAAAAGAAATGTTAGCATTGGCGACTTTGATTAGAGCTCCAGGACGGCTAGATTTGCGTAAAGATATAAAAAATATAGAAATTCCTATTAAACAGTTAGCTAGTCGTTTATTAAAACTGAATTTTATTACACAAATTGACTATAAAAATATATTAACTACTCCAATTCAATTACATAATTCCAATATATTAGTCCAAGCTACTCATTTTGTTAATTATATTAATAATACTCAACCTGTTTCTACTTTACAGACAGCCGGCCGTTTAGTTTCTACTTTAGATACTGATATTCAACTTGCCACTCAAAAAATATTAAATCAACGGGTACAAGATTTGACTAGTGTTAATCATGGTGCTGTGTTGGTAATTGATCATCAAAATAATGAAGTATTGGCTTGGGTTAATGCTGGTAAACCATCTAGTCAAAAATTAGGTAGCCAAATCGATGCGATAATTACTCCTCGGCAACCAGGTTCTACTTTAAAACCATTTTTATATGCACTAGCTCTAGAACAAGGCTGGACAGCTACCACTTTGATTAATGATAGTCCATTAGCTGAAGCAGTTGGAACTGGGATGCACAATTATCAAAATTATAGTCGAAATTACTATGGAATTTTGCCATTACGAGAGGCTTTGGGTAATTCTTTAAATATTCCAGCCATTCGCACGATTCAGTTTGTTGGAGTTGAAGCATTTTTGCAACGTTTACATAAGTTAGGTATGGCTAGTTTAACCGCAGGAGCAGAACATTATGGGGATGGATTAGCCTTGGGCAATGGAGCAATAACTTTGTTAGAATTAGTTCAAGCTTATACAGTATTGGCTAATAACGGTATTTTTCGGCCAATCAAAATGTTGCGAGATTCACCAACTAGCGATCCCCAAACAATATTTAGTTCCCAAATAAGCTCTATCATCGCTGATATATTATCCGATCCAAATGCTCGGCGATTAGAATTTGGCAATGGATTGCGTCTACTTATACAAACAGCAATTAAAACAGGTACATCCAGTGATTATCGAGATGCTTGGACGATTGGCTTTAATTATAAATATACAGTTGGAGTTTGGTTAGGTAATTTAGATCAGCAACCAATGTCACAAATTTCAGGAGCTAGTGGAGCAGCTTTAATATTACGAGCAGTATTTGCGGAATTAAATCGTTATGCAGATACGCAAGCTTTATATATGGATTCTAATTTGATTAAAGTAAATATTTGTCGTAATACTGGACAGCGTTCTACTGAAAATTGCCATAGTCGAATTGAATGGTTTATACCTGGAACCGAACCAAAGTTCAATCAATTAGTTCCAACTACTATTGCTAAATCACTACGTTTAAAACAACCAACTTATAATTTGCAAATAGCTATGGATCCGAGAGTTCCAGATGAATATGAAGCATTTACCTTAATGCTATCTGAGATTGAGTTGGAAGCTGATTTGATAGAATGGATAATTGATGGTGAGGTAATAGCTACCACCGAAATTCAAGTAAGAAAATTTTTATGGCCAGTTTCTAGAGGCAAACATACTGCTCAAGCTCGGATTTTATCTTATGATTCTGATGATATTTTAATTACTCCTCAAGTACCGTTTTACGTGAAGTGATTTCTACATATTAAAGAGTTATAGCATTTCCCGATTAAGTGAAGTACAACCATCCCTCTCTTCCTAATGGGGGTAGCTTTCTGCGTAATATCAGTTATTAACTTCCTTATGCAATTTATTCCTCATTGCATCCTAGTGTGTCCTGAAGAAAAGTGTAAACTTTTCATGCTGTATTAATGATGAGAGTAGACCTCTCGGTTTCGGCGACCAGACGTTGGAATCAAACCACCTTATGCGGCTGTTGTTAAGAGCAATGGTCGTGAGCGATAAGGAAAAGGCCATAAGAAATGGTCAGGTATGTTTGGTAGAGATGAATGTAAATGAACCTTTGATGAGGTGTCGAAATGAATATTTTATTGTCAAAACCTGATTTCTAGGGTTAATCAGGGATAAATACTGATGTGAACTGGTGTACAGACAGTGTGGCAATCGGCATAGAGAAGGCATGAATACCAAATAGGCGTTAATACGGAACAGGAGAACCTGTCGTTGCTAAGAATTTAATTTTTTTTTAAAAATTCAAAATACAGGGGCGGATGCGTTCATAGTAGTGATGAAGTGCTTGTAATGAGTACGGAGCGAAGGGACGCAATTATTCAGTATGATTTATTAATTCAACCAGTAATGGAAGGAAATTTATGAATCAAACAAAATCTTATGAAATAAAGAAACAACTAATTTATGAAGCGTATTTAAGTGTGAAGGCGAATAAAGGGAGTTGTGGAGTAGATGAACAAAGTCTATATGGATTTAAACAAAACCTCCAAAAACAATCTTTATAAATTATGGAATAGAATGTCATCTGGGAGTTATTTTCCACAACCAGTTAAAAGAGTAAATATCCCAAAAGTGGAAGGAAAAACACGTCCACTAAGCATTCCAACCGTAGTTGACAGAATAGCACAAATGGTAGTAAAGATGGAAATAGAATCAGAATTGGAACAACATTTTCATCCAGATTCTTTTGGCTATCGTCCAAATAAATCAGCACATCAAGCTGTAGAATTGGTTAAGGAACGCTGTTGGCAAATAGCTTGGGTATTAGATATAGATATTAAGGAATTCTTTGATACTATCAACCATGGGTTATTGCTTAAAGTAGTTGACAGGCATGTTATGGAAAATTGGCAACGTCTGTATATCAGAAGATGGTTGCAAGCACCAATTCAACATCCAGACGGGTCTATTGAACATAAAACTCAAGGTATACCACAAGGTGGTGTTATCAGTCCGTTATTAGCTAATTTATTTTTGCATTATGTGTTATGTGGATGGCAAAACATTATCCACAGATACCATTTGTCCGTTATGCTGATGATATTGTTTGTCACTGTAAAACTCAACAAAAAGCAGAACAACTTCAAAATATTTTGATTGAAAGATTTGGACAATGTCAATTGCGGTTAAATCATCAAAAGACCAAAATTGTTTATTGCCAAAGTTGGAAACACAATAACCAATATGAGAAAATTTGTTTTGACTTTCTTGGTTTTACTTTCAGACCACGTCTTATTAAGACTCGTTTAGGTAAGTTAATGGTCTGTTTTCTACCAGCTATCAGCCAAAAGGCAAGTAAGCAAATACGTGACACTATTAACTCATGGGCTTGGACTGCATGGATTCATATGGAAATAGCTGATATTATTCGATTTGCTTATAGTAAGTTGACTGGTTGGATGACTTATTATGGAAAATTTGGGTTTGGTTTAACCAAACATATTCTTTTTCATTTTGACCAAAAACTCAATTGTTGGGTTAAACGTAAATATAAATCCATTAAGACTAAAGCACAGGCTGTTAAGAAGATTATTCTTTTTAAGTTTAGAAACCCTGAGTTGTTACCACATTGGTAATTTTTTTTTTTCAATAAGATTGAATGATAAGAGCCGAATGAAGCGAGAGTTTCACGTTCGGTTCTGTGAGAGCCTTTGGTGGAAGTTCCCAAGGGCTACTCGACCATATCTAGTATTTCCCAAATTATGATATAATTTAAAACTTACACATTGATAAATATAAATTAAATCATATAACTATTCATTTTTAATACATAAACCATATAATTAATCAATTTAACAATACATGCAACCAAATCCACTGACTATTGCGATTATAATTCGTACTAAAGATAGACCTCATTTATTAACTCGTAGTCTGCAAAGTTTAGCTGACCAAAAACTACAACCAAATGAAGTGATTGTAGTTAACGATGGGGGAGTTAATGTTGAAAATATCATAACTGATTTTCCCAATTTAAATATCTGTTTAGTCAGCAATGACAATAATCAGGGACGGGCTGCTGCTGGTAATCAAGGAGTACAAGCGACAACTTGTGATGTAATTGGTTTTTTGGATGATGATGATCGTTTGTTACCAGACCATTTGCAACGCTTAACAACTGCTATACTGTCTTTTGATGCTAAAGTAGCTTATTCTGGTTGTAGATTATTAAAACGAGATTTATTAGGTGAACAAGTTATTTTACAAGAACAAACTGTTGGCCAGTTTAATGAGGCATATGATTCTCAACGATTAAGCTATGAAAATTATATTCCATTAATTAATCTATTAATTGAACGTAAGTTATGGGAAAAAATTGGTGGATTTGATGAAACTTTTGATATGTTTGAAGATTGGGACATGTTATTGCGTTTATCTAAACATACGTTATTTTATCACGTCGATTATATCACTGCTGAATATGCGGTTTGGGGCAATAGTCAAATTACTCAAACTCAAGACCAACAACATTGGAGAGATATTTATAAACAATTTTTAACTAAACATTTAACTTTTTTACCTGCTGAAGAACAGCTTGAGCATATTGCTGAATATTGGCGAATTACTCAAGAACGACGTGGCATAATGCGAGATGTCAGTGAGGAAAAACAAAATCTACAATTAAAATTATTGCAAACTACTCAGAACCAAGCAAGCTCGCAACATAAATTGGCTCAACAAGAAGATCAAAATAATCAATTACATAAACATTGTACCGATTGGTCAAATAAATATGAACAATTACAAACAGATTATAGCCAAAAAATAGATAAGATACAAATAGATTGGAATGCTAAATATGAACAATTACAATCTGATTGGACTGGTAAGCACCAACAGTTACAATCTGATTATAATTTATTACAGTCTGATTGGATAAGTAAATATCAGCAATTACAAACTGAGCATGGTAAAGAAATAACCCAATTACAAGTTAATCATGCTGAAAAATCAACTCAACTACAAATCAATAATGCTGAAGAAATAACTAAATTACAAGCTAATCATGCTGAAGAAATAACCAAATTACAAGCTGCTAACGAAAAACAGATTAAACGAGAAGCAAAATTACAAAAAGTATTTGACAAACTAGAACAACAGTATTTTACATTGCAAACTGCGGCTCAACAGGAACAACAACAATATGAATGGTTACAAAATAGCAATCATGAACTAAGTCAACAAATTGCAATTGGTCTAACTCAAGGTAGTTTGGAAAAATTATTACACGCTCCAACTAATGTTACTACGGCAGTGGATGATTACCAACGATTACTAGATTGGGTGCGAGATAAAACTGGTCAATTTGCTGATTTTGAAAAGAATATTGTTAAGTATACTGAACCTTTATATTCTGAATATCATGATTTGCGGGTTGAAATCGAAACTTTAATTCAACTTATTTCTGCTTCCAGATGGCCACAGATACGTCGTTATGTTAATGCGGTACAAAATATTGAAACTAAAGTAACAAATTTATTTACTAATACTGAAAACTATATCTCCCAGACCAATTGTTTTAACTTAAAATTAACTAATAATACTGTAGCAGAAATTCCAGCACCACGTCCTTTATCAGATATTTATCCTACTTTTATGACATTTGCTAGTACGGATGACAATCTGCAAAACATGGAAAATGTAGGAGAATTTGGTAAATTACCTTTATTTTTGGATATTAATGCAGTTTTAGTATTTACCACCTATTGTTCCACTAATAATTTCTATCGCTTGGATTTATTTTTAGGTACTTTATTACGGATTAACACTTGTCAAGTTCGTGTATTAATTAGAGAAAAAACTGGAGCAGTAGTAAGAGCAGTTTATTTTGATGGAATGGAAGTATTGGATAATAATTATTTTTCAGTTCTATTTGAACCTATTACAGACTCTGCTGACAAGTTATACCATATTGAAATTGATGCTCCAAATGTAACTGCTGATTCTTGTATCGCAATCTGGTGTAATAATAAATTACTGCCAACCGTTCAACCACAAATCACCACAATTACTGCGGATATATTGCCTAATTGGATTCAGCAAACTTTAATTGATTTACCATTGGCAAATAATTTACAAGATACAAATGCTACTCATCTATTTGTAATTAATGGAATTACTGAAACTACTTCAGTGTTAGATTTACAGGTTTTTTTAGGCAGATTATCTACTGCATTAGCAGATTCCAGTGGAAACATTATTATTGCTGGCAAATTAAATCCAGAATTACAACAGTATTGTCAACAATTAACCGTTATAGAAACAGCCGGATTAGCAGATGTACTTACTTTAGAAACTCAGGCAAACTATGTTTGGTATTGTGATATCAATGCAGTTCCTCAAGCTGATATTGTAGAACGTGCCGTGGAAATGTTTGCTGATAATGCTGAAGCGGCTTTATTAATACCAATGGAGAAATATGCAGATAATAAAATTCGAGCTGGGTTTGCCGCTTTAGGTAGAGAAGGAGTTTTACATACGCCAGCAGCAGGTTCTCAAGCAGATCATCCGTATTATGCTTATCGACGACAAATATATGCTGCTAGTAGCCAGTTGATAATTGCAAAAACAGCTTACTTGAAACAGTTTGATACTAATATTATCGCTAGTTATCATACTCCAATGTATCAAGTCACCGAATTAATTTGGCAATTGCAAAACCATCAGACTTTATACGAAGCATCCTTATGTTATGAACATAATGTATCCTATCCAACTTATACTGAAACAGATTATAATACTGATTGTCAAAGCTTTTATCAACGTTGGCAAGATAAGCTACCAATAAATATTCCTGTATTTTCTCATATTGGTGATCTATTAAATCCATTGCGTCAGCCATCTGTATTGGTAATCGATGCTACTTTGCCTTCTTTTGATGAAGATTCCGGTTCTTTAAGGCTATATACTTTATTGAAAATATGGACCAATTTAGGTTATCGGATTACTTTCTTTCCGGATAATTTAGATAGCAATTTTAAATATCGGCACGCATTGGAGGCTTTAGGAGTAGAAGTATTTCATACTAACTATGGTATAGCTGATGCAATGGCTCATAGACAGTTTGATTTTGCGTTAATTTGTCGAGTTGATATTGGCCAACGTTATATTCCTTTTGTACGTTTATTATCATCCAAAACAGTGATTTTTTATGACACAGTAGACATTCACTATATTCGTGAGCAACGGCAAGCTGAAATTGAAAATAATCCTGAGCTTGCAACTATGGCTAAACATACTAAACGCAAGGAATTAGCTAATTGTATTTCCGCTGATAAAACAATTACTGTTACTCAAGATGATGGCTATCATTTGCAACAGGAACTACCTAATTTAGAGTTTGCAGTAATCCCTAATATTCATCAACAACAAGCAGTTCCAACAACCAGTTTTGAGCAAAGAGATGGTTTAGTTTTCATTGGCAATTATAATCATCAACCTAATGAAGATGCGATGTATTTTTTCGTGCAAGATGTATTGCCTAAAATTCACAAACGTTTACCAAATGTGCGTTTATATCTGATTGGTAGCAACATGAAAGATAAATTAAAAGCTTTAGCTAGTGAATATGTGGAAATCATTGGTTGGGTAGACGAAGTAGAACCAGAATTTGCCAAACGCCGAGTATTTGTATCTTATTTACGCTATGGAGCTGGTATGAAAGGCAAACTTGGTCAAGCTTTATCCTTAGGATTACCAGTAGTAAGTACTACAATAGGTGCAGAAGGCATGGGACTTAAAAATGGGGAAACAGCATTAATAACCGACGAAGCTGATAGTTTTGCTGAAGCAGTATCACATTTATATGACGATTCTAAGTTATGGAATAAATTATCGCAACAGGGTAGAAACTATATAGAAGAGCAATATGGTGAAACAGCAGTAAAAAATAAATTGCAAACTATATTAGACGGCTTTCCTAAATAATAGTATATAAATGTAGGATGCAGTATGAATTGCATCAAGATGTAATTCGTAAATTCATTACATCCTACATGAAATCCTGTATAGCTTGGTCAATTTCACGTCGTTAATACAATCATACATAGCTAGTTATTTAGGAAAGATGTCTATTAACTGAAGACCAACCATAAAGGATTATTCATGCTAAATCACTAAATGTCATATCTTATACAAAGCACACTCAATAATGATATTAAGCTTAAGGTAAAAAATGAATAAACTGTTGTTATTATACATTATTATAATTTTGCCTAATATAGGTTTTGCCCTTTGTATTGATTATAAAACTCAAGTTAGTCAAGCAATACAAACTAAAAGCTTTGATCAATTAAAAAAATTACTACCTATACTTAAAAAAGAAGGTTGTGCAGATAATTATATCAATTCTATTCAACTGAAGTTAGCTCAAATAGTAGCTAGTAAAGCGGATGACTTAATGATGTCTGGTAAACTTGAGCAAGCCAGGTCTTTATTACAACATTCTGCTATTTTTAGTTGGGAAACCCAAGTAATCCGAGCTGACATTGCAGCATTTGAAGGGCGTTGGCGAAAGGCTGCTAAATTATATAGTCAAGCTTTAGACCTAATTAATAATCCACAAGCAACCCCTCAAGCACCTGACACCAAAATAATTCAAAAAGTTTTTCATTTAGCTTCAGAAGCTCTAATTTTAGCTGGAACTTTAGATTATTCAGAACATTCTTTAGAACATGGAGTTATGCTAGGTAATGTACGTGGATTCAAACCAAAAAAGCTGTTAATTCCAATTCAATTTGAGTTTAATAAATCATTACTTAGTGATGAAGGTAAAAAATCAGCCCAGCAATTAGTAAAATATATTCAACAATATGATTTTAAAAAGATAACTTTAATCGGTCATACTGATACTAAAGGTACTGATATTATCAATGATAAAATATCAATCCAACGAGCATTAATATTAAAAAAATATTTAAAAAATTCTGGGATAAATATTCCTATCACTGCTATTGGTCAAGGTAAAAGAAATCCATTAATACTAAATGATATTAGGTATACTGAAGTTGAAATTGATGCTCTTAATCGACGGGTGGAAGTTATTACAAAATAATTCATGCGTAAATTCCGTGATATACCAATTAAAAGTAAATTAACTACTATTATTTTAATAACTAGTGGAATTTTACTATTATTAACTTCCAGTGCATTAGTTACAAGTGAGATAATTGTATTTAGGCAAACTATGGTCGCTGATTTATTCACTCTCGCTGATATGTTAGGAGTAAATAGTGTTGCTGGATTATCTTTCGATAATAGTTTTACAGTAAAAGAAGATATATCTGCATTAAAAACTAATCCACATATTATTCAGGCTCATGTATTTACTGCAACTGGAAAAATCTTTGCCAGCTATTCCAGAAACCCTGGACAACTAATAATAAATTTTACTATTAGCGATTTTACAAATTCAGCAAATAATTATTTGTTTCATGAGGATTATGTAGAAGTATTTAAAGATATTATTTTTGAAAATGAGACAATTGGTAGTGTATATATTCGGTCTGATTTAGATGCGTTATATGAAAGGTTATGGTTTGCTGGTGCAATTATGCTCGTCGTATTATGTATAGCTCTCCTGCTTGGTAGTATAATCGCAGCAAAATTACAACAGCTAATTACAACTCCTATTTATCTTCTGTTAAAAACTATGGAAACTGTAGCAATCCAAACCGATTATTCGCTACGAGTTGCTAAACCTGGTGATGATGAAATAGGTAGATTGATAGACGGATTTAATGATATGTTGACTCAGATTGATCAATATCGTGATCATTTAGAGGATAAAGTCAAACAACGTACTTCCGAATTAGCTCAAGCTAGGGATGAAGCATTAGCTGCTAATAAAGCTAAAAGTATCTTTCTAGCTAATATGTCACATGAAATACGCACTCCGATGAATGCAATTCTTGGTTATTCTCAAATTTTATTGCGTGACATTACTTTAGACCGAGATCAACAAGAGTCATTACATGCTATAGACAAAAGTGGAACTCATTTATTAAAATTAATCAATGATATTTTAGACATTTCTAAGATTGAAGCTGGGGCGATGTTATTACATCCAGAAAACTTTATCCTAAATGATTTAATCGATAGTTTAGCCAGTATGTTTAAAATGCGTTGTGAACAAAAACAATTAAAATGGATTATTGAAAATAATGTTGATAAATCAATAGTTTTATATGCTGATCAAGGTAAATTAAGGCAAATTTTAATTAATTTATTAGGTAATGCGGTTAAATTTACTGACACAGGGCAAGTTACTTTAAATGTCTATTTACAAGCAGAAGAATATTATCGCTTTGATGTGATTGACACCGGATTAGGTATTCCAAATGAAGCAATGAAAAATATTTTCAAACCATTTCAACAAGATGAAGCTGGTTATGATAAAGGTGGTACTGGTTTAGGGTTGGCAATAAGTCAACAACAAGTGGATTTAATGGAAGGAACTTTAACCTTAGAATCAGAATTAGGTCATGGAACTTGTTTTACATTAATATTACCATTACCTGTTGGCGAAGATAAAATTATAGTTTCTGACTCTATATTTAATAAAGTAAGTCATTTAGCATCAGGTTATCAAGTATCAGCTTTAATTGTAGATGATATAGAAGTTAATAGAGATATTTTAAGCCGAATGTTACGAACCATTGGAGTTGAAGTACGTGAAGCTAATAATGGTCAACAATGCTTAGATAAAATTCATGAGCAAATTCCAGATATTGTTTTTATGGATATCAGAATGCCAGTTATGGATGGTTTTACTGCTATTAAGCATATTCGTAAAGAATTTACTGATAAATTAGTTTGTGTTGCTATCACAGCTTCTACTCTAAAAAAAGATATTGATCTTGTGTTAAATATTGGTTTTGATGAGTATATTGATAAGCCATTTCGATTCGAGATGATATATAATTGTTTAAACAAACAACTAGAAGTTGAATTTGAATACAATAATATTATCGAACAAATTATTGAAGAATCTGAACCAGAAGGACTTGATATAACCAATTTTACTTTACCAAAAGCTTTGGCAAATAATTTAATATTTGCGGCTGAACTAAGTAATTTAACCGCAATCGAAGCAGTTTTAACTGAATTAAGAACTGGTAATTCAGAACAAAAGATATTCGCTGATATTTGTCAAGATTATCTTGATAAATATGATACTGATAGTATTATTGAACTTTTAGAAAAAATAACTTAATAATTACCATATAGCCTATAAGAGATTGCTCATGTTACGGAATGATATTGATTTAAAAAATTCTAAAGTGCTAATGGTAGACGACACTCCTGCTAATATTGATGTATTACGAAAAGTCTTGATTAATGAAGGCTATCAGCTTTTTTTTGCTAATAATGGTGAAAAAGCGATAAAAATAGCTAATCGAGCATTGCCAGATTTAATTTTACTTGATGTTATGATGCCTGGTATGAGTGGGTTTGAAGTTTGTCGCAATTTAAAACAAAATGATGTAACCAAGAATATTACAATAATTTTTCTTACTGCTAAAAATCAACCAGAAGATGTTAAAGAAGGTTTTGAAATTGGAGCTGCTGACTATATTTATAAACCATTTCGACATGAAGAAGTATGTGTTAGAATTCGTAACCATTTACAAACCTGTGTTTTGATGCAACAAATGGAAGAAGCACGAATTGCAGCTAATGTAGCCAATCAAGCTAAGAGCGTATTTTTAGCTAATATGAGTCATGAATTGCGTACTCCTCTAAATGGAATTTTAGGTTATACTCAGATATTTCAATTTGATGAATTATTAAATGATGAGCAGAAACAAGGTGTAGAAGTTATCCATCAATGTGGGCAATATTTATTAACTTTAATTAATGATATTCTAGACTTATCCAGAATTGAAACTGGACAAATGGAATTATACCCAAAAGATTTTCATTTAGAAATTTTGTTAAAAAATATTATTGAAATATTTAAAATCCAAGCTGAACAAAAACAGCTTACTCTTAATTATCAGCAAATTGGTGAATTTCCATATGCAGTTCATGGAGATGAAAAAAGGCTACGGCAAATCATTATAAATTTACTTAGTAATGCAGTTAAGTTTACTAAACAAGGTCGGATTAATATTAAGGTAGAATATTGGGATAATAAGATTCGCCTACAAGTTACAGATACTGGATTAGGAATTGCGTCTGAAGAAATATATAAGATATTTCAACCATTTGAACAGCTAGGAGAAGCTTTTTATAAACCAGAAGGTTCTGGACTAGGATTGTCTATCACCAAAACATTAGTTGAAATGATGGAAGGAAAATTATATGCTACCAGCATACTTGAACAGGGCAGTATATTTAGTGCTATATTGAAATTACCTTCTGCTTTACCTAATAAAAGTTCAGCGATTATTGGGTTTAATGGTGAATCATATACACTGTTAATATTTGACAATGACATAGGAAAATATTTAACTAATTTATTGCATCCATTGGGTTTTAAGATTATCGAAGCTATTAATGAACAAGATTGTATAGATAAAGCTTTGCAAAACAAGCCAAATTTAATAATAATGCCATTAATACCAACAGCAATCACTATAATAAAAGACAATCTAATTACAACTAAAATAATAGCCATCTCAATTTTAGAAAATAACATAAAAGCTGATTATACAGATTTAATTATTAAACCATTTTTTGATAAGGAATTATTTACTAAATTAGCTCAACATCTGGATTTAACCTGGGAATACGAACAGATAGATGAATAATTTATTGATCTATCTATTAAACAGCTTGAACAAGATAAAAATTTAAGGCCTTTTGCAGAAAAAGTTCAAAAATTAGTTATTAAAATGCAAATTAGTAAAATTCGGAAACTAGTTGAACCATATATGATTGATAATACATAGAATATTCTGTCATTCCCATATAATTATTTCTCATTTGCATACCACCCTAAGCTACATTAAGTTAATGGCGACTTTACCTACATAAGATTATGATTTATAGGGGTAATCCATTGTGGTTACCCTAATTAATTTCATTAACTTAATGACATTGTTCTTAAGTTAGGAAAGGTGGTTAGGTTTTACTACCATTTTTTCCATAACATCAGTAGCAGAAGCAACTTGCTCTCTAATTAATTCAAATAAATCATCACGATTATAGCTTTCCTTTTGGAAAATTCCATCAACATAGCTATGTAAATGAGCTTGGTCATTAGCACTTAATTTGGCAGAAGTTAAGACTACAACTGGTATAGAACGCCATCTTTCATTACTACGTAAACGAGCTACAAATTCAAAACCATCCATTTCTGGCATCAATAAATCTAATAAAATTAAAGTGGGATTTTTCTTAGCAAGATGATTTAATGCTACTTTACCATTTTCAGCCTTAAATACTCGCCAACCTTCTGCCTTCAACATGTTAGCCATAAATTCACGAATTACTATATCATCTTCAATCACCATCACTAATCGTTGTGATTCATCACCAATATTATACTTATTTAAAATAGTTGCTAACTGTTCTCGTCCAACTGGTTTTACCATATAATCAGTTGCTCCCATTGCATAACCTTTATCATTTTGCTTTTCAATAGAAGTCATAATAACTGGGATATCAGATAATAATAAATTCTCTTTAAGACTAGAAAGAACTTTCCAACCATCCATTTGAGGCATTTTTACATCCAATAAAATAGCATCTGGCCGTAATTTTTTTGCTAATCTAAGCCCTTCTTTACCATTACTAGCAATTGCAACTGAATAACCTAAATTACTTAAATACTTCTTAAGCATTTCTCTAGTAATTTTGTCGTCATCAATTACTAATACTATTCCATGTTCTTTAGTTGGTAATTCATCTATAACTTCCTCTTTAATATCTTGTTTTATTACATTAATTGGCAAATAGAATTTAAATGTACTACCTTCTCCAAACCGACTATCTACACAGATTGAGCCACCCATAATTTCAATAAATTGTTTGGTTATGGATAAACCTAAACCAGTTCCACCAAATCTACGAGTAGTGGAAGCATCTAATTGGGTAAACGGTTGAAATAGCTTACTTTGTTGATCTTGAGTTATGCCAATACCATCATCAACAATTTCAAACCTAATAGAATCTTTACCTTTACAACCAGCAATCTCATGTTCTATCTCAATAAAAATTACACTATCTTCAGAAAATTTATTAGCATTAGTTAACAGATTAAATAAAATTTGGCGAGTTTTAGTTAAATCAGCATATAAAGTTTTAATTGGAGATTTAATAAAATAGACTTCAAAATGGTTGTTTTTCTTTTGAGCTAATGGTTCAATAGTACCAAGCACTTCCTTAATTAAATCTTCAACCTGGAATGATTCTAAATACAATTCCATTTTACCTGATTCAATTTTAGACAAGTCTAATACATCGTTTATAAGTCCTAATAAATGTTTGCCAGCAGAATATATTTTATCTAAATCATCTGAAAAATCAGTTAATTCCATATCATCAGCATCTTCTTTTAACATTTCGCTATAGCCGATTATAGCATTCATAGGAGTGCGTAATTCATGACTCATATTGGATAAAAATTGACTTTTAGTAGCACTAGCTTCTTCGGCTAATTTTTTAGCATTATTAAGTTCAGCAGTACGTTCTTCAACTTTTTGCTCTAAATGATTGGCATATTCCGATATTTTTTTATTTTGTTCATTAATTTTATATTCTAATTTTTCTCGTAAATGGTAAAGTTCAACGTGAGTATGTACTCGAGCCAGCAATTCTTTTTCTTCAAAAGGTTTGTGTATGTAATCAATTCCACCTGCTTCAAAAGCTCGTAATTTATCTTTGGCTTTACTTAAAGTTGATAGGAATAGAACTGGTATAGCAGCTAGCTCTGGAACGGCTTTGATATGCTCACAAGTTTCATAACCATTCCAACCAGGCATTTCTACATCTAATAAAATTAAATCAGGTTTATTTTCTTTAGCCATTTCTAAAGCTGACTTACCTTCTTTGGCTAATAAAACTTCATAACCGTCTTGCTGTAAAACTGCACTAGCTAAAACTAAATTTGCTATACTATCATCTACAGTTAATATAACAGGATTATTAATATTCATTTTATATTTATTAAAGAACTATATGATTTTTAGGTAATTTAAACTTAAAATAGTATTGATAATATGCTAAAATTGAGGTTATGAAAGCTAAGTAGATTTCACTTAGCCAACATATAACATTTATGTGATATAACATAAATACTTAATAATCAAATCTTTTCCCAATATTCATTTGGCATTTCTAAGCACATTTTTAATGCCCCAATACTACCACAATACTCAGCATCTTGAACACAAAGTGCATCTCCACCACCATATTCTTGTAAGCTTTTTTCTACAGCAATATCTATTCCTTTAAGCCGTGAACCTCCTCCGGCAATGATAACGTTATTCCGCAATTTTTCTTGAAAATCTGGGTCAAATGAACCCACCAATTCTTGGATTGATTTACTGATAGGGGTAGTTAATTGTAAGCAACAGTTCTTAATGATACTGGTTATCTCATATTCAGAAGGAATTCCATGCTTAGTTAATTTAACTATAACTGGATCAGAAGAATCAGATACATAACCATGTTTTTCTTTGATACGACGGATAATTTTAGCAGTAAGTTGAACATCAGGGAATTTTTCTAAAATGGATTTAGTGATTACTTCATCCAAGAAATTGCCGGCTATTGGCAAAGTAATTTGATCTTCTGGGTCTGGAATCGAACCATGCATGCGACATAAGTCAGTCGTACCAGCACCAATATCTACAATCAAACATTCATCAAATCTATCAACAGAATACGCAACGGCAAATGCTTCACTGACAATCAGAATTTTATTCAGAAAACCTTTGCTAATATCAATGAGAAGTTTTTTATTTTTAATACTTGCTTGGGCAGGTACTCCAATTGCTGCATAAATTTCATCGGTTTCTTGTCTTTCAGGAATAGCTTCTGCTACTAAGTGTTCAAGAATAAGTCTGGTAGCTTCAAAAGATTGTTCATTGTTACAAATTATTCCTTCGGCAAGTGGCCAGTTCATATTTAACGCCAAGCGATTTTCTAACGCTTCATCACCAAGCAAATAATCTTTACCAAATCTTTTTCTTGATATGACATCTTTTGGATAACCAACACAAGTTTTAGTTGAAATACGTTTACCAGTCGATGTAGCAATACTAGAACGACTCGTACCTAAATCAATTCCTGCATAGAAAATAGCCATCCTATATTTCTCCAGTTTTAAATTAGCCCATTTTAACATTTCACCCGTTATAATTCAAAAATATTAGAATGTTATCAGTTAATAGTTAAAACTATGTAACTACCTACCATGTAAAAAAGTATGTACAAAAAAGTCAAAAAATAGTAAACTAAAGAGATGAAAGACTTACCAAACGACATAGACTCACTAAAA
>JASFYV010000173.1:0-8771 GCA_045046925.1 Candidatus Marithrix sp.
ATGTAAATAGTCATAAACCACCAGTGATGGGTATAAGAAAACCAATAGGAATCCCCAGTAAAACATCCTCGTGGTGGTAGGTCATAAGGGCAAAACCCTTAAACAAGTACCCAACCCAGACTAACTAGGATTATAGTCAGCATAATTAAAATCCCAAATTTTACCTTTGATGAAAAATTTTTAGTTCCTGTATTATTTAACCATGTAGTTTATAAATTATGATGAGCAGGTTATGATTAAGGCTATAGGGGCTTATGTAATATAGCTTCTGCTTTTAAGTTTATATACTATTTTAAGCAAAAATTGCTATAATTAAAACTATTCATTTCTAAAAATTCATTTGGTTTGTATGATATAATTGCATATTTTAGCGAATCTGTTAAAATTTTATTTTAGACAAGTTAATTAATTTTGGAAATATCCAGTATTAATACAATTTGTGTAAAAACAATTAAACTAATTTACTGACAATTATTTTTAAAGAGGCAAATATGAGTACCATTGAGGAACGTGTCAAGAAAATCGTAGTTGAGCAACTATCTGTCAAAGATGAAGAGGCAAATCTTGATTCTTCTTTTGTTGATGATCTAGGTGCAGATTCTCTTGATACAGTAGAATTGGTAATGGCACTTGAAGAAGAATTTGAATGTGAAATTCCTGATGAAGAAGCTGAAAAAATTCAGACAGTTCAACAGGCAATTGATTACATAAATAAAAATAGCGCAGAATAATTTTATTTTAGGCCATATAGTTATGGCCTTTTTATTTGGAAAATAATTTGTGACTAAAAGACGTGTTGTTGTTACTGGAATTGCTGCAATTTCCCCAGTGGGTTTAACAGCTCAAACTAGTTGGGAAACAGTACTGGCTGGTAAAACTGGGATTGCAACTGTTACCGGGTTCGATGCCTCTAATTTTGCAAGTCAGATTGCTGGACAAGTTAAAGGTTTTGATGTTAGTAAATACTTATCGGTCAAAGAAGCTAGAAAGATGGATCCTTTTATTCATTATGGCATAGCTGCTGGAATTGAAGCTATTGCAGATGCTGGGCTAGAAATAACCGAAGCTAATGCTGAACGGATAGGAATATCAATAGGTTCTGGTATTGGTGGATTACCTGGAATTGAAAAAGGTCATTCAGCTTATTTAAACGGTGGGCCAAGGAGAATTTCTCCATTTTTTGTACCAGGTAATATTATCAACATGATAGCTGGTAATTTATCAGTTAGATGTGGTATTAAAGGACCAAACTATGCGATTACCACAGCTTGTTCTACTGGAACTCACAGTATTGGAAATGCGGCTCGTCTAATTGAATATGGTGATGCAGATGTTATGATTGCTGGTGGAGCTGAAATGGCAAGTAGCCCAATGGGATTAGGTGGTTTTTCTGCCGCTCGTGCCTTATCTACTCGCAATGATTTTCCAGGATTAGCTAGTAGACCTTGGGACAAAGAACGAAATGGATTTGTGCTTGGAGATGGAGCTGGCATATTGGTTTTAGAAGAATATGAAACTGCTAAACACCGAGGAGCTAATATATATGCTGAATTAATTGGCTCTGGTATGAGTAGTGATGCTTATCATATGACATTGCCATCTAAAGATGGAGAAGGAGCATGTCGTTGTATGTTGAATGCAATAAAAGATGCTAAAACAAATCCAGATCAAGTTAATTATATTAATGCTCATGGAACTTCTACGCAAGCTGGTGATAAAGCAGAAACTTTGGCAGTTAAAAAAGCTTTTTCTGATCATGCGAAAAATTTAGTAGTCAGTTCAACCAAATCTATGACTGGACATTTATTAGGAGCTGCTGGTGGTTTAGAAGCTGTTTTTACTGTGCTTAGTATTCGAGACCAAGTTGCACCACCAACTATTAATATCTTTGATCTTGATCCAGAATGTGCTGGTTTAGATTATGCTGCTAATCAAGCCAAAGAAATGAAAATTGATATAGCAATGTCTAATTCATTTGGTTTTGGTGGTACTAACGGAACATTAGTTTTTAAACGTTTTGAATGATTTAAATATATCCTTTTAAAGTTGGGTTAACCTGTATAATCCAACTTTTAAGATTAATTGAATTTCTTCACATGAGAATGTTTGCAAATATAAAATTAACAATGTTAAGAACCTTATTCCTACTAATTTTATTAATAATAAGCACTATAGGTGGCTCTAGTTATTGGGTTTATAAAAACTATCTAACTAAACCTTTACCTATGTTTGAAAATTTACGTTATGTAGTTAAGCCTAATACAAATTTACGCCAAATAACCATTGATTTAATGGATCGAGAATTAATGAATTATCCTACTGCTTTAGCTTGGATATCATTAGCTAGGTTTCAAAAAAGGGCTCATTTGATTAAAGCTGGGGAATATTTAATACTAGTTGGCACAACTCCACAACAAATGTTAGAAATTATGATTTCTGGTAAAATTATCAGCCATAAATTGATGATTCCAGAAGGTTGGAATTTTAAACAGATGATGATTGCTATACGTGGACATCCAGAAATTGTGCAAACATTGGAAAATGCTGATAATAAAGCCATAATGGTTGCAATAGGTCATCCAAATATACATCCAGAAGGACGTTTTTACCCAGATACCTATAATTTTGCAACTAATACTACTGATGTTACATTATTAAAACGTTCTTATAAAATGATGGAAAAAGTATTAGCAAAAATTTGGGAACAACGTAAAGAAGACTTTTTGTTAAAAACTCCATACGAAGTATTAATTTTAGCATCTATTGTTGAAAAAGAAACGGCAGCAGTTGAAGAACGGCCTTTAATTGCTGGAGTATTTACTAGAAGATTAAAAGAAAAGATGTTATTACAAACTGATCCAACTGTAATTTATGCTTTAGGGGAAAAATTTGATGGCAACTTGCGTAGAAAAGACTTAAAAGTAAATAATCCATACAATACTTATAAATATAAAGGTCTTCCTCCAACTCCAATAGCTATGCCAGGTAAAGCAGCATTAGAAGCTAGTGTTAATCCAACTGGTGGAGAAGCATTATATTTTGTGGCCAAAGGTGGTGGCAAACATTATTTTTCGGTTACTCTTAAAGAACATGAATGTGCGGTTATTGAATATCAAATCAAAAATAAAAATCTCCGTCGTTATAGAAGTCGTTGTAAAAAATATCCAAGTTGTTTTGCCTGTTCCTAATGAAACTAGGAATTTGTGGTAGTCATCGAACTGGTAAAACTACTTTAGCTCAAGCTATTTCTAACCAAATTGGAATAGATTTTATCAAAACTGATACCAGTGCAGTATTTGTCCAACAAGGTCTACATCCTTCCCAACCTTTAGATTTTCCTACTAGGCTAAATATTCAAAAACTTATTATTCAAGCTGCAACCAAAATTTGGCAAGTTGATAATTTTATTACTGATCGTACTCCTATAGATTTTATGGCTTACACTTTAGCTGATATTAAAGGAGATACTAAGGTAGATTTTGTAGAATTAGAAGCATATTTAACAGAATGTTTTAAGGTAACTAATCAAATTTTTTCTAAACTTATTGTTGTACAACCAGCCATTCCATTAGTTTATGAAGTTGGTAAAGCTGCCTTAAATAAAGCTTATATGGAACATTTAAATATTATTATCCAAGGTTTATGTAACGATGAACGTTTGCAATGTCCAGTAACCATCATTCAGCGAAATATTGTTAATTTGCAAGAACGAGTGAGGATGATTATATCTTAAACATAGGCTAATGAAATTGTAGATAGAATGATGTTTAACCTGACAATATGTCTATAAGGCATTAAGAATTGCTATGATAGTAGACATCTTTCCTAAGATATATAATGTAGGATGCAGAATGAATTGCATCAATCGTGTATCTAATGTGACTCGAAAGATGTAATTCGTAAACTCATTACATCCTACATGATGATTTGTAGGGGTGGGTAATCCCTTGTTGGTTACTACCTACCCTAATCAATTTCCTTAAACTTAATGGTATTGTAGCTTAGAAGGTGGTATACGGGAATTGCTACAACAATTAATAAAATGAAGAGAAAGTTTTTGGTTTGAGCAAACTATGCCAGGGGGAAAAATTAAATATTTTATAATATTGGGTTTATTATACGGTTGTGCTAATTTTTCTGCTCCACACCCAACTATTTTACCTAATGGCACCACTGCACGAATTAATAAATCCATCCACACTTGGAAAGAGTTTTTAGAACAAAATGTTGTCATGCAACAAACCGATTATTCTTGTGGTGCAGGAGCGATGGCTACTTTAATACATTATTATTTTGAGGACGATATTACTGAAAAAATAATATTACAAGATATCTCTAGCCATCTTAATGCTGATGAAATGAAAAATCGCAAGAAAGATGGTTTTTCTATGTTTGATTTACAACAATTTGCTAAACGACGTGGTTATAAAGCAGTAGGAGTTAAGCTAAAACCAGCAACATTACGAAAATTACGAGGGCCTGTATTAGTATATGTAGAAACTAAAGGTTATAAACATTTTTCTGTTTTAAGAGGAGTCAAAGATAATTTAGTATTTCTAGCTGATCCAAGCCGTGGTAATTTGCGTATGTCAATTGAAGATTTTACTAAAGAATGGTCTGGAATTACTCTAGTTTTAGGTAAAAAAGGTTTTGGTACTCCAACAGAACATAAGCTATCAATTAAAGAGCATGAACTAATAAGAAATGAACTGAGAATAGTTAGAAATGTCCTGTTTCATTAGCTCCCAATTGACTAGGGAACTTTTTTATAAATCTTTATGAGAACCATCACAAAATGGCGGTCTTTTACTATGTTTACATTGACATAGCCAAACTGATCCAGTTTTATCAGGAGAAAATTCTACTGGTTTAAAATCAGTACCAGCATGCGACCCATCACAAAATGGTTGTTTTTTAGATTTACCACAACTACACCAGTAATAAGTTTTATCAGCATCCAATTCTATCTCAATTGGTTTATTCATAGCTATTTTCCTATAATTATATTAAAAAATGAAATGTGTAACATTCTATTTCAAATTTGCCTGAAATATTTTTAATTATATCATCATTGATGGGATAGGTTCAACTATAATATTTACTTGAAACTAATCATGGCTAACCTTTAACTATAGGATGTAATGAGTATACGAATTACATCTTTCTGTATCACTCGATTTAGAAATGATGTCTATTGACTTTCAATCAGTAAAATATTAATATTTACTAAAAATATTGGGTAAAATTTATAAAACCAAACTATCATAGGAAAACAAAATGCCTAAAGTATTAGTCCCTCTAGCACAAGGTTGTGAAGAACTGGAAGCGGTAACAATTATTGATTTACTACGACGAGCCGATATCACCGTTATTACAGCAGGATTAGATGCAGAACCAGTAATAGCAAGTCGTGGGATAGTATTAATTCCTGATACTACTCTTGATATAGCATTAAAACAAGAATTTGATATGGTAGTATTACCAGGAGGATTGCCAGGTTCTGATCATCTTAACAGTGATCTGCGTATTCAAACTTTACTAAAAAAGATGCAACAACAGAATAAATATACTGCTGCTATCTGTGCTGCTCCTAAAGTATTAGCAAGAGCCGGACTTTTAGATGGCAAATTAGTCACTAGTTATCCGGGGACATTAGAAATCAGCCCAACTATTAATTTTATAGATAAACCAGTAGTTAGAGATGGTTTAGTAATCACTAGCAGAGGGCCAGGTACAGCAATGGACTTTGCTTTGGAATTGATAGAAATCTTAGTTGGACAGGAAATTCATGACAAAGTAGCAATCGGTTTAGTGCGTTAATTATGAATAAACAACGTGGGGTAATTATCATAATAGTATTGTGGTTTATTGTAATTGTCACTGTTATTGTGGCAGCTTTAGCAAATGAAACTCGTTTAGCCGCTAAGACAGTATTTCATAATAAAAAAAGCTTACAAACTTGGAACGATACTTTACAAGCTTTAAATGCAGCCAAAATGGAATTATTAATAAACCGCATGCCAGACCCACCAGGGGAAGAAACACCTTTAAGTGAACGGAAAAATAAAAGATATCGTTTTAATGGCCAGGCTCTTACCTTAGCTTATCCAATCCCGACAACCACTACTGTGCGTATCTATGATCAATCTGGAAAAATTAACCTACAAAGTTTATCAAAAATTCATTTACGCCAATTATTAGAAAATAAAATTGGTACTGACCCAGAAAAATTACAACCATTATTAGATGCTTGGAATGACTGGGTAGATAGAGATGATTTTGAACGGGTTAATGGAGCTGAAAAAAAATATTATGAAACTTTATCTCCACCTTATGAACCACGGAATTTTCGCTTAGAAACAGTGGAAGAACTTTTATTGATAAAAGGCTTTGATACAGTTTTTCAAGGAATGGAAATTGATACAGTTTTTACCGTATATGGTAATAGTTCACGGGGTATAAATCCTAACTTGGCTACTCGTGAAGCTTTAATGTTACTGCCAGGCATGACTGGAACAGCTGTTGATAAAATTTTAGTGAAACGTCGAAAGAAGGATTTTAAATCTATCAACGATTTGAATGACTTTATGGAACCAGAACAGTTGGCAAAATTGAGGCCGTGGATAAATTTTTCTAGTAGTAATTTTTATACCATAGCTGTTCAAACTCAGGAAAGAGATGAAGAAGAGGATATAGAAGAATCTAAAGCAGAAAAATCTACCGAAGATAAAATTGTACCTCCTTTATCAACTGAAGAAAACCAAAGAGCTTATATGATTACAGTGCAAACTAAAGGTTTTAATCAATTGCCTAAAGTATTATTAGTCAATCCATATGGAGTTTTACCTAATATTGCTCATGAACAAATTATTGATGAAGATGATAATAGTTTTTTAAGTAGTAAATAGGTGTTTTTCTTAAAGTATATAAATGTAAGATACAAAATTAAGTTGCATGAAAATGTAATTCGTAAATTTATTACATCCTAGTATGTCTTTTTTCATTTTGACCAAAAACTCAGCCAGTAGGCTAAATATAAATCAATTAAGACTAAAGGGTACTGGGCTTGGACTATTTCTAATTTTCAAAATACGCTTAAATATAAATATGTTATGCAAAATAAGCACTGATTGTAATTAATTTATATTTAACATATTTTTACTTTTTCTTAATAGTCGACATCCAGTACCTTATTGTTGTTAAGCACTATAAATAAAACCGGAAAATTTATGACAATTAAACGAGTGATAATCATATTTAGTATATTGTTATTTGCAGGAATAACTCAAATAGCTTATGCTGATAACAAAGACAATCAAATAGGTCAAATGATACATTATAACATGAAGCATTCTCTGAATGATGGGAGAATTTCTCTTGGTCTATCATCAGAAATGAAACAACATCAATTATCAAATATGAGAGGTCATTTAGAAGCAATACAGACAATTATTGGCTTAATAGTAGAAAGGAAGTTTGATGATGCTTCTAAAATAGCTCATTCCCAGTTAGGATTAACTGAAGAAATGAAAAAAATGTGTAACATGTTTAATAATACTAACTTCATGGAGTTAGGGTTAGCATTTCATAAAAGTGGAGATATCTTAGGCGAAGCATTACTAACAAAAGACACAAATCAATCTCTTCGTGCATTACAAAACACTGTTGGTTATTGTGTCAAATGTCATGCTACCTTTCGCCAATGAAAATACAGATTGTAGGATGCAATGAGATAAACGAATTGCATCTTTCGGGTTTCTATTTAATGTATAATTAGTTTCTACCTGGGTGCATAAGTGAGAACGTCATGCACCCTGAATAATTGTATTATCCCAATCTCTATAATTTTCCGGTGGTTCAATTTCACTTATACTGGCACATTCAATTGTTAACTCATGTTTTTCAATAAAAATCAGAAAGGCAGATTCTACTCCATTATATTCTCCAATTATCACTGGCATGTTGCATACGATACGTTCAGTCCGAATTTATAATAGTTAAGAAGTACCCATGTCCAGTAGTATAGCAATCTGTAATAGTAGGATTTATATTACTCATAATATCTGATGAAATCATATCAGATACCAGTATATCTATAACTCTAATTTCGTGAAGTTTTAGTTCCATTTTTTATTAAGCATAATTCCGTTTTCTTCTCTCGTTGAAGATCGACAAAGTTAGAAATCATCCAGTCTCATTTATAATTTCTAACGTTCTAAAATGATAAAAATTCTTTCTTTTAACCAATTTGAAACTTTCTGACGAGTTTTAGGTTTTAAATTACGTTCAATATCCACGATTATATGTGAATAAATATATTCTTTTGAATTATACTCAAACTTATTTTGCTTATTCCAACTATTTTCTTTCTTCAAAACTCGATTTATATCAAGATTCATGTTTATAATAATCCATCTAATATTTTCACCATCATATATTTTTGGTAGATATTTTAATCTAAAAATATTATATTTATCTCCTCCTAATTCTTGAATAACTGGATAGTACTCTACAAAAAATTTGTAAATGATTAGTTCAAATTTTTTTGATATCACTGTTTTCATATTATGTAAATGACACATTAAACTGTAAAAAATATAATATATAGCAAATCCCAATAAAGAGATATACTAAAATCCCAATAAAATGTAGGAATAAAAAGGGTAAAAGCATATTAATTAGATTTACGTAGTAAAATATTAGAATCGTATAAGGTTCAATAAGAAGCAAAACGTTTTAAAGTATCAGGAAAATTTGTATTTAAATTAATA
>JASFYV010000174.1:0-8183 GCA_045046925.1 Candidatus Marithrix sp.
TATTAAATGATTTAGGTCGTTATGAACAAGCACTAGCAAGTTATGACAAGGCTTTAAAGATTAAACCTGATGATAACCAAGCTTGGACTAATCGAGGTAGTGTATTAAAACAATTAGGAAGACATGCCGAGTCTACTAAGAGTTATAACAAAGCTTTAAAATACTCATCCAATACATTTAAACATTGGGAGAGTAAAGGTATTTCACTAGCTGGTTTAGGTAATTATGCAGAAGCTATTAAGAGTTTTGACAAAGCTTTAAAACTTAAACCTAATGATAGTAATGTTTTATATAATAAAGGATTAGAATTAAAAAAAACAGGTAATTTCCGAGCAGCATTAGATTGTTTTAATAAATTGAAAGGAATTAATCTAGATTATTTATCACGAAAGATTAAAACAGGGTTAAAACTCCAAGCAAAATTCATCTTAAAAAAACTTAGCTTATATATATCAATAGCTGTTTTAACTCTAAGCGGAATACTGCTAATATGGCATTTTTTATAAATATAGCTATTTAGGAAAGATGTTTAATATCAATATCATTAAGAAAATTGATTAGGGTAACCACAAGGGATTACCTCTACGAATTATGAGTTAAATTTACCATTTAAACACATGTTTATTTTTGTCCTCCCGTCATTCCTGATTCATCAAATCTAGGGTTGTGGATCAAACCTAACTTGTTTTGGTATCATTGACAACTCTTTCACACATACTTTGGATACGATAGCATATTCACCACCTAATAACTCTCTCAATTTGCCCATAACTTCCTTTATGGTTGTAGCTTTCAATGATCATAAAAGTAATAATGATAGACAAGATGATGTTACTGTGATAGGGTTTGGAGCAATTTAGTCTTGTGATTACTTGGTCTTCAAGTTGTCTTAATATACTAAATAATATACAATTTATCTTAATAATTTCAATATATTAGTACAGTATTACAAAATAATTAGGAGCAATAGTGTGTCATCACCTACAACGTTTCAAGGATTGATTTTAGCTCTACAAGAATTTTGGGCTAATAAAGGTTGTGTGTTACTGCAACCATATGATATGGAAGTTGGAGCAGGAACGTTTCACCCAGCAACCTTTTTACGAGCTATTGGACCAGAACCTTGGAGTGCTGCTTATGTACAGCCTTCTCGTCGACCTACTGATGGTCGTTATGGAGAAAATCCTAATCGATTACAACATTATTATCAATATCAAGTTATTATAAAACCATCTCCTTTAGAATTCCAAGATTTATACTTAGAATCGTTACAAATGTTAGGACTTGATCCATTGATTCATGACATTCGATTTGTAGAAGATAATTGGGAATCTCCAAGTTTAGGAGCATGGGGTTTGGGTTGGGAAGTTTGGTTAAATGGTATGGAAATCACTCAATTTACTTATTTTCAACAGGTTGGTGGTTTGGAATGTAAGCCAGTGACTGGAGAAATTACCTATGGTTTGGAACGGATTGCTATGTATTTACAGGGAGTTGATAGCATATTTGATCTAGTTTGGACTGATGGGCCTTTGGGACGAATTACTTATAAAGATGTGTTTCACCAAAATGAAGTGGAAATGTCAACTTATAATTTTGAACATGCTCCAGTTAACGAATTATTTCGCTTATTTGAACTATATGAATCTGAGAGCAGCTCTTTAATCACCAAAAATTTACCATTACCAGCTTATGAAATGATGCTTAAAACTTCACATACATTTAATTTATTAGATGCTCGTCATGCCATCTCAGTTACGGAAAGACAACATTATATTCTACGAATACGTGCTTTGTCCAGAGCAGTAGCTAAAGCATATTATGAAAGACGTGAATCTTTAAACTTTCCAATGTGTGAGGTTTCAGCATGAGCGAAATTCGTAACTTATTAATTGAAATTGGTACAGAAGAATTACCACCTAAAGCTTTACTAAATCTTTCAGAAGCATTTGTGGCTACTATAAGTGATGGATTACAACAAAAATCTTTAAATTATAATACTGTACTTCCTTTTGCGACTCCACGCCGTTTAGCGGTAATGATAGAAGGCTTGAGTACTAAACAGACAGATCAACAAATTGAAAGAAAAGGCCCAGCCATAGCCGCTGCTTTTGATAAAGAAGGTAATCCGACTAAAGCTGCATTAGGTTTTGCTCGTTCCTGTGGAATTGAAGTTAGTAATTTAGCACAGAAAGATAATCGTTTGGTTTATAATAATATTCAAGTCGGAAAATCAACTGTTAGCTTGATTCCTAATATAATAGAAACCGCATTAGCAGCTTTACCAATCCCGAAACGGATGCGTTGGGGAAATTCATCATTTGAGTTTGTACGACCAGTGCATTGGGTAGTAATTTTATTTGGTTCTGAGCTAATTGAAACTGAAATTCTGGGAATTAAAAGTGGAAGTGCAACTAGAGGCCATCGATTCCATCATCCAGAACCAATTAATCTAACTGAAGCTACTGATTATGCCGAAATATTAGAAAAACAAGGCCATGTTATTGCTGATTTTAACAATAGACGTAAACATATAAAAGTTTTGGCTAAACAAGCAGCTACTTATATAGGTGGCACAGCAGTAATTGATGAAAATTTATTGAATGAAGTAACTGGTTTAGTAGAATGGCCAACCGCTGTAACTGGTAGTTTTGATGAACAATTTTTAGAAATTCCATCAGAAGCATTGATAGCTTCCATGCAAGGCCATCAAAAATATTTTCCAGTAGTAAATCAATCTGGGGAATTGTTGCCTAATTTTATTGCAATAAGTAATATTAACAGCAAACAACCGGACATAGTTCAAGCTGGTAATGAACGAGTAATTCGACCACGTTTAAGTGATGCAGCTTTCTTTTGGCAACAGGATAAAACAACTCCATTAATAAATCGGTTAGAACAATTAAAAACTGTTATTTTTCAACATAAATTAGGCAGTTTATACGATAAGTCTAAACGTATTGCTCAATCATGTGGCAATATAACTAAACAATTAGGAGCTACCGAATTACAAGGAATTAGAGCTGGCCAATTATCTAAATGTGATTTAGTAACCGATATGGTTGGAGAATTCCCAGAATTACAAGGCATTATGGGGCAGTACTACGCACAATGGGATAAAGAAACAGATAAAGTAGCTATTGCCTTGCGGGAACAGTATATGCCTCGTTTTGCTGGTGATGAACTACCAACCACAATTTTAGGCCAAGCATTGGCTATTGCTGATAAACTGGATACTTTAATTGGGATTTTTGGGATTGGTCAAGTTCCGACTGGTGATAAAGACCCATTTGGATTAAGAAGAGCAGCATTAAGTATTTTACGGATTATGATTGAATGTAAATTACCATTAGACTTGCAACAATTATTGATTGAAGCTCAAATAGCATATCCAAATGAAGTATTAGCAAGAGACAGTAAAGTATTTACCAAAGTCTTTGATTTTATGTTGGAAAGATTACGCAATTATTACCAAGAACAAGACATACCTTTAGATAGTATCGAAGCAATATTAGTCTGTCGTCCTACTTCACCATTAGATTTTGATAATAGAATCAAAGCTATTCAGACTTTTCGTGATTTACCAGAAATGGCAAGTTTAGCTAGTGCTAATAAGCGTATCCATAATATTTTGAAAAAAGCTGAACAATCTTTTCCAGATGAACCAAATCCAACTTATTTCAAGCATAAAGCCGAAAGAAGTTTATATGATGCGATGGAATTTGTAAATGAGGCTATTTTACCATTATTAAAAAATGGTGATTACCAAACTGCTCTGCAACATTTAGCTAGTTTACGTGAAGTAATTGATACTTTCTTTGATGATGTGATGGTAATGGATGAAAATCCTATTGTACGTGATAATCGATTGGCTTTTTTACAAAAAATTCGGCAGTTATTTCTACAAGTAGCTGATATTTCTAGATTACAAACTTAAATAATTGATATTACGCAGATAGATTAGAGTAACCACAATGGATTACCCCTACATCACGTACAATACCATTAAGTTAAGCAGGGCGAACACATAGGTTCGCCCCTACAATAATATATTACATTTTGTAGGGGCAATCCTTTATGGTTGCCCTTAATTAATTAGGGTAACTTACCCACCAAATTGAAATTCTTTTGAATTCAATTAAGAATTAAGCATTCATAATTAAGAATTAAAAATTGCTATCACTGTTGTTGCATAAAACTAAACATTTCTTGTAATTCAAACATTTCTATTAACATATTAACACCAAGCGACAATCCAACCATTATTAACATAAATATAATCATAGCTGGAATGGATGCAAGTGTTGATTTAATTATAAACCCTACCATCGACATAAATGGTATTTTTACATCAGTTATAACAACATTTTGATTTTCTTTATCCATTTTTAATACCTGTTATATAAAATTACCAATCATGATAATAGCTTGTTGCAGTAAGAATATAATACCACCCAAAATAATCATTGCTGTAATAGATGCAAGTGCTATCTTAATAAATAACAGCAAGATTGCTCCAAATGACATTTGTATATCAGCAACTCGTAACGTATCAAGCTTCATCTCAATAGGAGCAAATTTTATAACTTCTTTAACTGGTTCATCAGCAACTTTCTCTTCTGAAATTTCTTCAGGTTCAAAAGTTAGTTCTGGAACATCTTCCTCAGGAGCTTCTGGAATTGATTCTACATAACCGGTTTCAAGTGGAGGATGAATTTTACATAAAACCCCTATTTTCTCAAGCCCAGCTTGATAGTGTGCTGCAACACTATGAGTCAATTCTTTTCTAATTACGGTAGGTTTTTTTAATAATTTGGGAATCTTTTTTAGATCGATATCAAAAATAATTGCCAGTTTTTCATGGGCTATTTCTATATCGTATCCGTCCGCAATCTCTCCAAGCAGAATAACTTTATAAATTTTATCTGACATGTTTTTTTTAATTCTTAATTCTTAATTCTTAATTCTTAATGAAAATCAATCTAAAAATTTATAATACTTTTAAATCGTTAGGTATTAATTAAGCATTAAAAATTCATAATTAAGAATTAAGAAAATTGCCTCTATTTAATACGTGGGGCTAATTCACCATTTTTATAACGATTAAACATTGTTTCCAAAGACAGTGGTTTAATCTTAGAAGCCATACCAGCACAACCGAAAGCTTCATAGCGGGATTTACAAATTCCAGCCATACCTTTGGTAGCTTCTTTCAGGAATTTACGTGGATCAAATACTGATTTGTTTTCTTCCAAGAATTTACGCACAGCACCAGTGGAAGCCATTCTTAAATCAGTGTCAATATTTACTTTATGTACGCCATACTTGATACCTTCTACAATTTCTTCAACTGGAACGCCATAGGTCTGTCCCATGTCACCACCATAATTATTGATGATTTCTAACCATTCTTGTGGTACGGAAGAAGAACCGTGCATTACTAAATGAGTGTTTGGGATCCGAGCATGAATTTCTTTAATTCGATCAATCCGTAATACATCACCTGTAGGTTTTTTAGTAAATTTATAAGCACCATGACTAGTGCCAATTGCGATTGCTAGTGCATCAACTTTGGTTTGTTTTACAAAATCAGCTGCTTGTTCAGGGTCAGTTAACAACATATCCAAGGATAATTTACCTTCTGCACCATGTCCATCTTCTTCACCCATTTCACCAGTTTCTAATGAACCTAAACAACCTAATTCACCTTCAACAGTAACACCACCAGCATGAGCCATGTCAACTACTTGTTTGGTAACGTTAACATTATATTCAAAGCTGGAAGGAGTTTTCATATCTGCTTCTAATGAGCCATCCATCATTACTGAAGAAAAGCCACTTTGAATGGAACGTAAGCAAACTGATGGTTCAGAGCCATGATCTTGGTGCATTACGATTGGAAGATGTGGATATTCTTCTATTGCTGCTAAGATTAAATGACGTAAAAATGGTTCGCCAGCATATGATCTAGCTCCAGCTGAACCTTGCATGATAACTGGGCTATCAGTTTCACTAGCAGCCTGCATAATAGCATGGACTTGTTCCATATTATTGACATTGAAAGCTGGTAAACCATAATTATTTTCTGCTGCATGATCAAGCAGTTGACGCATAGATATAAGCATATAATTTTCCTAGTTGTTTATAGTTGTATTTACAAGCAAGATAAATCTTGTAGTCCTAAAATTGTTTGAACAAGATTATACAGATTAAAGGATAAATCCGATTAAATCAAATATTGATAGTAAATTTAAAATCTTGCTCATTGATTATTGTTCCCAAACTCCTACTATGGAAAGGGCATTGAAACTCCTGTTTGGGAACGATACTATTTGTACATTGTTTGAACAAGATTACACAGATTAAAAGATTAAACACGATTAAATCAAAAGCCTCAATCTATAAATTTTAAAGGTTTAATCAGATTTTATCTTTTAATCCGTTAAATCCTGTTCAAAAAACTAAATCCAATTCAAAAACACTAAAGCAGTATAAAAAACCAAAAAAGAGTAAAAAAGCTTAGAAAGTCCGCGCAACAACACCAACAAGACGAAAACCAATAACGTTGACCGGGAAGATGACCCTAACACGGAAAGCGGCACGAGTGAAATTAGGGTTGAAGCCCCACGAACCGCCACGCAGCACTCTATTTTTATTGCCTTTTTTCCATACACTGCCATCAGTTGGAGCATTTTTATAATTATCATGCCAACCATCAGCACACCATTCCCAAACATTACCTACTGTATCATATAAACCAAATTGATTAGCTTGAAAAGAGCCTACTGGAGCAGTCTGTTTACCATCCCATTGACTACCACAGCTTGCACAATTAGCCTTATTGTTCCCTATCTTATTACCCCACCAATATTTAGTCTTCGTACCAGCTCGAGCTGCATATTCCCATTCTGCTTCCGAAGGCAATCTATATTGTTCGCCAGTTTGTTGAGTTAACCATTCGGTATAAGCCACTGCATCATGCCAAGAAACATTAATTACTGGCCGACTACCCCGTCCCCAACCTTGATCATTTAGTTTTTCTCTACTAGTTGCTTCAGTAAAAGCATCATATTCGGCAAAAGTTACTTCATATTTACTCATGAAAAAAGGTTGTTTAATAGTTACCCAATGTATCGGTTTTTCACTATCATAACCACCACCTTGAATATCTCCCATTTGAAACTTTCCAGCCGGGATTTTTACCATCTGAGGTATTTTCAGTAAAGAAATTGGATAAATTTGACTATTTTCTATTATTAGACTTTGAATTTCAAATTGATTATCGTTTAAACTAGCAGTTATAAATAGTGGTTTATTCAAACCTTTTTGTTTAAGAAGTTTAGCTTCTTTAACTCCAATTTTAACTATACCTTTACCTTGCAATTTACCAAAAAACTTAGTTATCCAATCTGCTTGCCAAGCTAAATTTACCGCAAATAGTTGACTATCAGCATTATATCTAGTTAAACTTAATATTCCAACTTGATAAGCTAAATTACGTTGTTTAACATTATCATTGAACTGGTTTAATAATTCACGCTTACGATTTGTGAAATCAGTAGTAGTTTCAAACTCATTTTTTTTAGGCTGAAAATAAGCTGTAAAATTTCCTTCAGTGATTTTTATAGTTGAACTAGGTTTGGTTACTATCTGAGTTGATAAACTTGATACTGGAAGTTCAGGTTTAGTTATCACAGGTAGTTGAATTGATGGATTTGATACTTGTGTAATTGTTGAATCCTTATTTTGTGAAATTTTTTCTTCAATATCCTCCCAAATATCTTCAAACAAATAAAAAGTAGCAATAATCGCTATAACCGTTGCCAAAAAAGAAAGTTTTTTATGACCTCTAAAATACTCTGAAAAAGCTGCTCCACCACTTAATACAAATACTATTGCCAATATAATTAATTTTATTGTCATACTTTTTATTGCCAACCTAAACTTTTATAATGAATAATTTACCTATTTTAAATAGAATTTTAACAGATTTGTATAATTTATTAAAAGGAATTAGGAGTGAAAACTTTAGTTTGTAAGCAAGATAAATCTTGTTCAAAAACCTTAAGAGCATATCAAAGATTTATTGTAACTACCTACCATGTAAAAAAGTATGTACAAAAAAGTCAAAAAATAGTAAACTAAAGAGATGAAAGACTTACCAAACGACATAGACTCACTAA
>JASFYV010000175.1:0-21204 GCA_045046925.1 Candidatus Marithrix sp.
GAAATATTTTGATTCGATTTTTAACCAAGGTGATAGAAGTTTTATCACCCCAGGGAGCTTACCCCTTAAACATAACCAAAGCCGAATTTTGTAGTTTTGACGTTTTTCAGTAAGAGTATCACGGATACCAATAATATTGCCAAATAAGATGTTATCTTCTGGATCAAATTCTATTTTGGCTGTATAACCTTTGTAATTAAGTGTATTCATGGTTTAACTTCTGCTCTAATTAAGAAACTGATGTTACGCAGTAGTTGAAATTTTGCTAAAATTGACTACGGTTTACAGCCACGTACAATTCGATGAATCAGGGCAAATAATTGACTTACTAAGTTGTCTTTATGGTTACCCTAATCAATTTCCTTAATTTAATGGAATTGACCTTACGACTGATATGATCCCTATTATTATTTAAAATCTGTTCGCAAGCCTTGATTTTGGTGAACCAGCAATAAATTGAAGATCGAATAATTTTTTGGATTATCCGTAATTTTCAAAAAGTTTTTCAATATACTCTCAGTTTTCAAAAATAATTGGATATAAAACTGCTGTTTTATGTGGTAAGTCAACTTTAGTAATCTCTTTTTGATCTATAATTTTTGTTTTCAAATAATTTTCATTAATAACCACCGACAAAATCGGTGGGATAAAGAGTAGCCCATTAAATATAATCCTTGGCTAATTGATATAAAGATATTTGGGATTCATCATGTATGATAACAACTGTACCAGAAATTTTATCGTGCCAAGTTTGATGATTTTTATCTATTAACATCCAGAAAAAACCAAGAAAGAATGGTAATGCAGAAATAAAATAACCAACATAACGTAATATAGATTGTTTGAGATTGATTGGTTTGCCAGTATGGGCATCCACGATTTCGCAATCTAGTAACAACTTACCTGGAGTGGCCGCATATTTAATCCAAAACCATATAGTTATTAAAGCTGGTAAAGCATGAAAAATCAACAAAGTTTGCCATTCATACTGATGGGTATAATTAGGGTCAATAATATCATTTAAGTTGATATAACTACCATTATAACTAAGGTATAGTAAAAATATTAATAATGGATACATCCAGATAGTATCTAATATTAAGGCTAATGTACGTCGCCCAAAACCAGCATATTCAGTTAAAAACGTTATCATAATTTATAGCCTCTATGTACTGCTACTACGCCACCAGTTAAATTGTTATAATCACAACGTTCAAAACCAACGGCTTCCATGCGTTTTAATAAATTTTCTTGATTTGGATGCATACGAATTGATTCTGCCAAATAACGGTAACTTTCAGCATCTTTAGTAACTAACTTACCTATCAATGGTAATATTTTGAAAGAATAAATATCATAAAATGGTTTTAATGGTCGAATCTTTAATTCTGAAAATTCTAAAATTAATACTTTGCCACCAGGCTTTAAAACTCGATACATAGAAGCTAAAGCAGCATCTTTATCAGTAACATTACGTAATCCAAAAGCTATTGTGATAAGATCGAAACTATTATTGGCAAATGGTAAAGTTTCAGCGTTTACTTGGGCATAGTTAATTAAAACTCCTTTATTTAATAGCCGTTCACGACCTACTTGTAACATAGAAGCATTAATATCAGCTAAGATTACCTCTCCTTCTGAGCCAACTTTATCTGCAAACTTGATAGCTAAATCACCAGTACCGCCAGCTAAATCTAATACTCGTTGACCACTTTTCACTCCAGCTAATGCGATAGTAAACCGTTTCCATAGACGATGAACACCACAAGACATTAAATCATTCATCAAATCATAACGGGTTGCTACTGAATCAAACACTTCTCCAACTTTTTTTACTTTTTCTTTATTCGGTATTTGAGTAAAACCAAAATGAGTTTTTTCAGAATCCATGTTTTTAACCTCAATTAAGTATTAGAATATAGATACGATGATTATTATAGCATTTTCCGATTTGATAGACTATAACCATACAAAATAAGTAATTGATATTTTTTGAATTTAATTAAGAGTTAAGAATTACTCAGTCTTCTTTGACAAACGAGAAAAAACAATTACTTTCACGCCATAAGATTATCAAACTTATTCAAATTAAAGTGAAGCAACCTATTCAAGCAAATAATCGCTTAGAAGCAGAAGTGCAAATAATAACTTTTCTTTGTGAAACTAGTTTTTTCCGATAGAAAACTACCATTTCCATATTCTGGCACTTCTCCTAAGTATATTGTGTGTTGTCTTTCTTCTTCTATATTATAGATATATTTCCTACCCAATTTATTACTTCTTGTAAATAAGAGTGTGAAATTTTTCTATGGTAATATTCCAGTAAATCTGTACACACTGATAGAGCGTTTTGAATATTTGTATAAGATTTGTTTGGCAAATTTGGGAATTGTTGATATTTAGTTATACAAAGCTATTATTGATGTTTGTAATTATTTTTTATATATATCCTGCTTCATTGCAAAGTTCTGCACAATATTCAATCAAGTACTCAACATTTTCTGTATCCATCGAATCTTTCCAACTATCAATTTTACCAATTCTAAATGTTCTGGCTGAAGGATTATAAATTTGGTTTAGTTTGGCAGCAATTTTAGCATCAAAGTCAATATTCAAATATTCAGCAAGTTCTTTTACTACATTTGCTTGTTTATCAGTATTACCACCACCTTGTTCACCAACTAAGTCTTCAAAATGAATTAATAGGCAATTCGGCTCATTACGCCATGCTAATATTGACTGATAAACATCAATAAAACTAGTTACTTCAACATTAGCTTTGCTTGCATGACCACCTTCAAATATAAAATTAAGCTGTTGTGTAATAGACATCGATTTAAAATCTTCATAGAGAAAATGAGTTCCCATTCCACTACTCTGTGCATTTAAAATAAATGGAATCAAGGAAGCAACTACTGCACGTGGATCACGTATTATAACTAAATGTCGGTAATTTAATCCGGTAATGATTGGAGTTAACGCTGAGTGAAATGGAATATGTCCTTGAATATATTGACCATATTGTACAGTATTTAGCCAATATTGCATTGTCGGTTGATTAACAAAATATGGAGTAAAAGCTCCTATAGCAATTTTAGTATTAGCCTTTGATTTTTTTTTCAGAGAATCTTTAGCCTGTCTATAATTAAAATATTTAGGAGTGTTAAACCCTATAGCATCAGAAACTCTTTTGATATAGCCACGATTGGTAGAATATTCTTTATAATCAAAAATTTCTACGGCTTTAGTTAACAGATGAGTGCCGCTTTTTGGCAAAGAATTAATTAATATTCTACTTTGTTGTAAATGAGTTGATTTCATAAGTTTATTATAATTTTTTTCAATCTAAAACATGCCTAAAGGTGGTACTTCTTCCGAGTCAATATATATATCTAACACGGTTGGGCCAGAATTGGTATAAATTTCCTGCAAATCGAGCTGTTCAAAATCTTCAGCAGTATGAATATTATAACCATTTGCTCCCATTGCCTGAGCCATTAAAGCAAAATTAACTGGTGGAATAGCGAACTCAAGAGCTTCTACTCCAGTTTGGCGATGTCTATGTTTGACCATTCCATAAGATTGGTCATTTAATATGATAAAAATAACCGATAATTGTTCGGCCACAGCAACGGTAATTTCCTGACCATTCATTAAAAAACTACCATCTCCAGTCATACAAACTACCGGAGTATTTGGCACACCAAAAGCAGTTCCAACCGCACTACCAATTCCCCAACCCATTGCTGCGGTTCTGGTAGATAAACGGTAATTTTCTGGCTGATTGGAAAAAAAATAGTGAATTGTCCAAGCTAACCAATTACCAACATCAATTAAATAACGAGTTTCTGTTGGAAGTTGTTGCTGTAATTTATAAATCAAACGTGGTATTTTGATAGGTAATGAATTATCTGAACTTTGATAGCTTTCTGGTTGTTTTACTGTAATCTGAGCTGGTAAATAGTTTTTGTTTGAAATTTCAGGTGTCGCAATCGTTGGTAACAGTAATTTACCGTCTAGTTGCATAGCTTGTACACGGGTTATTAACTCCTGAAATACCGTTTTAATCGCACCATGCACTTGTAAACATGCCATAGAGGAACGGGTAAAATACGCATTTGAATGATGAATGTGAACTAATTTATTATTTAATACAGCAGTATCCCAGCTGGAAGTTGGCCATTGACTTAAATCAGTACCGACAGCCAAAATTAAATCTACCTCTTCATCAACCAATGCTTGACGAGCAGTCTCATGGCCAGCAAAGCCAAATACTCCGCATGCTAAAGGATGGTAAGGATTAACCCAAGATTTACCTGCTTGAGTCGTGATAATTGCGGCATTAATCAATTCAGCCAAAGCTATGATTTCTTGAGTAGCTCCTCCACAATCATGACCTATTAATAATACTATTTTACGTTTTTGATTCAATGTATTGCATACTAGTTGATTCAATTTTTCTAAGCTGGTTAAATCTACATAAGCTGCTGGATTGGCTACCATTTGACATAAATTAGGATAATTAATTTCTTGTGGTGATGGAGTATTAGAAATATCAACTGGTACGCTTATATGAGCTGGGCCTTGTGGTGCTTGTAAAGCGGTTGTAAATGCTGCGGCTAATTTTTTTTCTAATTGGTTTGGATGAGTAACAATGGTGCTGTAACGAGTGCAATGATCTAACATACCAGTAGAATCTATAGTATCTGGTGAAGATTCTTGAAATGCACCTTGGCCAAAATGAGATGATAAAGTTTGAGCGGTGATAACTAATATCGGATCATGATCAGCATAAGCAGCAGCAACTCCAGTGATTAAATTCGTTGCTCCTGGGCCAGTGGTTGCACAGCATACACCGATTTTACCAGTTTCACGAGCATAACCAATAGCCATAAAAGCAGCCCCAGTTTCATGTCGGGCAAGAATAGCTCTCGGACCACCTCGTCTTTCGCTACGTGCTAGAGCCTCATAAAATGAAGAGTTGTGTCCACCTGGTACACCAAATACATATTCTACTCCAAATTGGGTTAAATAATCAACGATAAGATCACTAAGTGTTCTTGGTTCGGATGAAGTTTGTTTAAGCATATTATTAAATTGTTATGTAGGGGTAATTCTAAGTTGAAATTTCTCTGTGCAGGCTAAGTGAATTACAGTTAAGTTAAAATGATAAGTTGTTAAAATATTAAACTCACCCAAAAAAAATCACTGATTTCCAATAACTCTTAACTCGTATTTAACCTGAGTTCGACGTAAGAAAGCATGAAATCAAACGTATTACGTGTAATTTGATATTTTTTAGGTTCAATAATTTGTAATTGGCCTAAAGGCATAAAAAAAGTTCCTAAAATAGTTTATAGTAAGTTGATATTTAATGATTATTACGTCGAACTCAGGTTATTTAGATTTTTAGTGGGAGTTGTTAGTAGGCAATAAATCGTTCGATAATAGTATTCCGCTTGGCAATAAATCATCCAGTTCATTTGCAGCTCCTTCACTTATGATAACTTTGAAGCTACTCATGTTTTCAGCAAGTCTAGAACCACATGGGGATTTTAACTTATTATCACTATTGATAAATTCTTTTGGTAAAATCATAAATTTGTCACTGACATCCGTGTCTGGAGAACTTATTTTAATTTCTCCGTCTATACCTTTTTTTGAAGAAGCGGTGATATTACTTTTATTTTCACGAATAATGGAGTCGTAAACACTAGTAGTAGTAATATATATATCGCCACCATTACCTTCATTAGCATCCGCAGATATTTTGCCATCATGGTCTAACAACACGAATCTTGAATTAAATTTTATGTTGCCACCATCTCCTGTACTTTCTTGTACGCTAGTTGTTATTTTACTATCAGCGGTTAGATAAAGTAATTCGTCAGTATCAATTTTTATTCTGCCACCACCAGCTTGTTTGGCTTCCGTAGTAATTTTAGCATTGTTGGCTAAGAATATACCATCCTTTACTTGAATATCAATATCTCCTGCTAATCCTCCACCAACACTTGAAGTAGAAATAGTTCCTTTATCATCCATAACTAATTTTTGAGTATTTAGAGCGATATTTCCACTTAGCCCAGATGATTTTTTTTCGCTGGTTGAACTGGCGTAAATGCCACTAGTTGATTTATTATAGCTTGAGGAAAGTTGACCTGAAAAATTTTTACGATAGTCCAATTGGCTTTTTGCTGGATCGTTTAATTGTATAGCATTACCAATAATTGTAGTTGTACCACGCACATCTATCTCAATATTACCACTTTTGGCATTATTATCGGTGTTATTTTCAATTACTCCACCATCTCTAATAATTAAAGAACCAGCTTTTAAAGTAATCTTACCTGCATCACCCGCTTTTTCTCCATGACTACGAGCATAAATACCTGAACCAAATCCATCCTCATTTTCACCATAAGGATTAACTCCTGAAATTTCCATTTTACCTTTAACATCAATATTAATTGTACCGCCTTCTTTACTTTTAACTCCATCAGGTGCAATAGAACTTGCTGCTATGCCAGCCCCATCTCTAATTATTAATTCATCTGCTTCTATAGCAATAGAACCACCTTTACCTCCTTTACCACCGTTAAATTCAACATCTTTTGGATTGGAATTAGAACTTATTGTAGTTCTCCAACCCCTTTTATCTGTACCAGCAATAGTAATTATTTCTGCATTGATAGTTATATTACCAGCATCTCCTGAAGAAAAAGAATTAGTAGTAATGTATGCTCCATCAGTCAAACAAATTTTTTTAGAATTTATTGATATATTACCAGCATTTCCTCCATTACTTTTGGTATTTGCAACTGCATAAATTCCACTATGACCCCCTTTTTTAGAAACACCCGTTATCTCCAATATGTCAGAATTGATTGTAATATTGCCTGTATTCCCCTTACCATAGGTAGCAATAGTAATACCTGCATAATTTTTAAAAGAAACTTTATTAGCTTCAATTAATAAATTTCCACCATTTCCAGCATTTTCATTTTTACTACGTGGCCTAATATATATTCTAGTTCGATTATATTCATTTCCACCTTCATTTTTATCTTTACCTTCACTTTCACCAGAAAATATTATTGAATCTGTAGCAGTAAGAAAAACATCTCCACCTTTACTTTTACCATAGTTATCAGCAACAATAATAGCTCCATCTTCAAATAAAATATTCTTGGCTTTAAGTAAAATTTCCCCTCCATTTCCCCAATTATCATCTATACTATTGGCATTAATACCAGAACGAGTATAAATAGCAGTCTGTTCGTTAGCTTCGATATTTTCACCAAAAAAATTAATAAAATTATTGGCTTGTATGTAAATACTTGTTCCCTTACCTATACCAATCGTGTCACCATTCAAAATTGCTCCATTGGTAAAATTAACATTATCAGAATGAATATTAATTGTGCCACCATCTTGATCTCCCAATGTTTTAGCTTCAATTGCACTATTATCGGCAAAAAAATTACCACTACGAATAAAAACACTACCACCACCTTCGCCAGTAGTTTGTATTAGTGATCTTTCAGTGATATTTATATCAGCTAATTGGCTAAATGTAGAAACATCCATATCTTCCAAATTTATTTCACCTTGAGAGGCAACACTAGCTAAATTAATTCGTCCGTATGGAGCTGATATATCAGGTAATTTAGTAATTGATTTATCGCCATCATTCTCAAAAAAAGCACCACGTGTTAATTCAATATCACCACCAATTAAGGATAATGTTTTACCAGATTTTAACTTTATACCTTCCCAATTAGAGGTGGTTTTACCTTGCCCTTGCACATAAATTGGAGCAATTTGATTATCAAAAAAACCAAATGCTTTAACTGGTGCAATGGATAAACTACTATCTTTAGTTAGATGAGAATAAAAATATCTGTCATCGTTAAATCGTAAATAATCAGCAGTGGTGGCATGAAAAGAACCCTGTATATCTAATCTGGCATTTGGTCCAAACATAATTCCATTTGGATTAATAAAATACATATTTGCATCAGGAATTGTAGAACGAATCAGACCATCAATATTTGAAGGATTACCACCAGTGACTCGACTAATAATATTGTTTACATTATCAGAACCAAAAAATGTAGCACTTTCAGTATTATTTAAATTAAAACTGTGGAAACTATGGAATAAATTACTACCATATTGTTGTCCTAAATCTGCGTTAATATCATAATTTGGGCCAGTTAAAATACTATTAGTTCCCAAACTACCATCCAAAACTATTTCTGCTGAGGTATTTATATTAAATATAGAAGTAATAAATATAAATATAAATATATTTTTTTTCATTTGCAATAACCATTGATAAATTTAAAAGAAAGGTTTATTATTTTAAAAAGAATGGTTCAAAGTTTTAGTCAAGATTTAAAGATATTTTAAGTAAATATTGCATAAGATCAGGTTAAAAGCCTAAAACAAAGGCGATTCTTTGAATAAAAAATTTTGTGTTTAATTTAGCTAAGTAATATTAATTGAAATTTAACAAGTAATCATTAATATTATGGACTCAATTTTATTATTTAAGTTAGGAGAGAATCTAATGAGTAATTTAAAACTTGCAACATCATTTAGTTTAGCAATTGGATTAATCTTAAGTGTTCTTTTTATACCAGTAACTCAAGCAGCCAACATTGGTATAGATACTATCTATTCAGTAGATAGTGAAACATTTCAACCAGATGTAGTTATCAAAGATGATGATGATAGTTAAGTTAATCAATGGTATTTAGTTAAATACAATTACTAATTTGGATAGTGTGTTATAGATGCAGTGCATTTAAAATTTTTAATAACACTTATGCATTACATTATTGAGCTTTGTACAGGACAAATTTTGTAAGTCATTGATTTTTGGTTATCATATAAAATATAGCTACATGTAAAATCAATAAGTTACGATTTTTTCCTGTACAAAGCTTACTTTGTATCATGATTACGTCTTATTTCAACCGATAAGTAATTCCCATAAATAAAGCCTTCTCCAACTTATCATTGCCATTTCTATCAACCCCATCATTTACCTGAGTCAATTTAACAGTAAAATCCACACTAGTTCCATTAGAAAGATAATAATGGAATATAGAACTAAGCTGATTAATTAACACTTCACCCTCAACATCTTTAGAAATATCATTATTAAAAGACTGCGATACAGTATAATTGGAAAAATAATCGAAATCCCAAGTATTTTCCCAATCAAATCGATGTGACATCTCATAAACAAAAGATAATTTATTTTTTAACTGATGACCAATATTATCATCGAAAATAGCTGAGTATTTAACTAAATTATTAAACTGAAATTTATAAGTCATTGGCAAAGCATATTCAAAAGAAAAATCTAAAGAAGAAATATTTTCACTACCATCATAATTAGAGGCAACATATCCAACACCAACTTTAGCCAACCAGCCATATTCACGCACAGTTATACGTTTTTTAGCTAAAATTTCATTGATTTTAATAATACTTATAGCATCTAACTTACTTAATATTCCAGTATTTTCTAATGTTTTTTCTATTTGTTTTATATCTCCACCATCTCTAACTATTGTTGCCAATTCCAAATAAGCTTGATTATTCAATTGTTGATGAATAACTCCAATTTTTTTTAATTTAGAGATAAAACGCATAGTATTTACTAAAGGAGTAACATTAGTTATTCGACCATAACCAAAACCAACCCCTATTTTTGCGTACGGATCATCGGTTTCAGTTTTCAATAGTTTACGGTAACCTAAATCAAGAGAAGCATATTTTAAAAAATTAGTATTAGTATAATATTTATTAACATCAGTATTAATAGTAGAATTATAATTTTTTTCAGTAGATGAATTTTCAGTACCATCTCGCTTTATAGTAACATCACCATTAAAATCAAAATTCCACACAAATGGTAAAGTTCTATAATGGGTTTCATATTTTCCAGAAGCATTTCCTTTAAAACTAGTTTGCTCCTCATTTCCAGAATTTAAATTAAAGTCTCCTTGAATATAAGCTTTGTCATAAAAACTATCTGGATTTTTATAATCAGAAAATTCAATGGCTTCAATTGTAATTGGTATTAATATACATAGACTGAAGATAATTCTGGTTAAAATTAGCATAACTTAATTTAAATTTATTAATTCTTTAATATCAATTTTTTAGAAAAACTACTAATTAATAACTTCCATAGTTATAGAGAGTTCAAAGCTATACAACAATTATATTTTCATTATTGGTTTAGTCAGTATTAGATAGAGTGACAAACCAGTATTTTCATAAATATTAAGGATTTTGCCGAGTTTCAGTTAAGAAAGTTTCTTGAGTTTCTTTGGTTTCTTTAATAATGGCAGCATTGCATTGCCAGACGCAAAAACTAAACCGGTCATATTTAAGGCAATTATTTTAGGGATACCAAAACCTAGTAAAAAGACTCCACCTATACCTAGAAGCATTGGGGTGAGCATAATGGCAAAGGTTGTATTCATATTATTATTAAAATCATCTGCGATCTCAAATACTGATTCCAGATGATACAAACCGTCATCCATTAATACAATTTGGGCTGTATCAGTAGCAATAGTAGAAGCACCTCGCAAGGAAATAGATACTTGAGATTTTTTCAAAGCAATCGAATCATTAATACCGTCGCCTATATAACAAATAAAATGACCTTCCTGCTGTAATTGCTCAATAAGTTCAGCTTTTTGTTCTGGTAATGTTTCAGCAAAATAATGGTCTATACCAAGTTCCTGAGCTAGTTTTTTGGTAGGAATTTCATTATCACCAGAGATAATATAAGTTGTTTTAATATTTTTACGGCGTTTTAGGTTAGCAATAACCATCTTTGCTTCTGCACGTACTGTTGGCAATAATTCAATCGCACCAACAACTTGATTATCAACAGCAATCATTACTAAAGTATATCCTTCTGCATTACTTAGCTTTTGTTGTTGTTTAAGACTATCTGGAACAATTATTTCTACCATCTCGATAAAGCGTTCACTACCGACATGCACAGTTTTTCCAGCCACACCAACAATCAACCCATAACCTATCTTATATTCACTTTCTTCTATAGGTGGTAATTGAATATTACGATTTTCAGCTTCTTGTTTGATAGCTTTAGCTAATGGGTGAGCTTGTTTACATTCAGCAGCTGCCGCATAAGTTAATACTTCATCTTCACTGTAATGAGAACAGCAATGAATAATACCTACATGAGGTTGTTCTTCTGTAAGAGTACCAGTCTTATCGAAAATAATGGTATCTACCTTTTGCAGTAATTCAAAAGAACGTCCATCTTTAATAAGAATTCCTTGTTTTGAGGCTAAATTTAGATAGTTTAAGATGGTGGCTGGAGCAATACCCATCATTTTATTTTTAGGATGGGTATAAATGATAGCTATTGCACTGTTAAAACCTAAGATTGGCAATGCAATACCGCCAGCAATCAAGGCTGGTTTAACTAAATTGTCAGAGAGAGTTTGAGCTCGTAATTGGGTGGTTGATTTAAAGTCAACGGTATTATTTAGAATATTGGTTATTTTGGATGCAGTACATTCTTTACCAGTTTTTTCTACTTTGATATAAATTTTACCGGATAAGATTATTGTTGCGGCAAATACTTCTGCTCCGATTTCCTTTTCCGTAGGCACTGCTTCACCAGTTAAAATATGTTGATCAATATTTGCAATGCCTTCGACAATTATACCATCGGCTGGAATTATTTCACCTGCATGAACTACCACAATATCATCGGTTTTTAAATCTTTAAATGGAATTTTAGTTTCAATATTATCAACCACTAGCCAGACAAAACTTGGTTGCTGATCGAATACGTCAACCAATGCTTGTTTAGAGGTTTGCGTAACTAAAGCCATTAGCTTCATCGCTACTCGAATCAAAACTAGAATTAGAGATGCGGCAAAATAACGTCCCAACATGATACAGCCAGCAATAGTAATACTCATCAAAGTACTAACATTGATCTCTCCTTGCTTGAATAGTTCATAGCTTTTTTCAAAAATATCTTTACTGGCATATAAAATAAAAGGAATACTTAATAGAGCAATTGGGCGATAAATAAATCCGATGCTAGACAGTGCAAATGCTGATAAGGCAATTTTCATTTCATGCTTATCTTTGGATTTATTTTGTAATTGTTTATTTTCCTCTTTAAATAGTTGGTTTACTTTATCTTCCATCGCAGTTTTGGTAGGAGCTGTCATAGCCTTGTTTTTCTTATTTTTTTTTAAGTTTCTAAAACCAGTATATACAAGTCCACCTAGAGCTAACGTTTCAAAAATCATGTTATTTTTCCGTTTAAATTGGCGGGTATTTTAATATACCCAATTTTCTGAAAATAGGCAAAATAGGTAGAAAGTAATTTTGTATCCAAAGGTGGACAAGCAATTGAGCTATCAACTAATCCATTGGATGTATTATAAAAATCTTTAAATCGTGGTTTATTATTAGAAAAAAAAGCGGATAGCTTCATCATTAACAATAACATTGAATATAATTTATCTTTAGGTTCTTGATTGGCATGTTTTTTTAATTCAATTAACCATTCATCACTACTAATTTTATCAACGGAATATCCCAAAGTATTAATGTTATTAAATAATTGTTGCCAAGAAATAGAATCATTATTTAATAAATGAAATGACTTTCCAGAAGATTGTTGAGATAAATGAATGATTGCTCGACTAATATAATCTACTGGGACAAAATTAATTTTTATATCCAATTCTGGAATTTTTTTCATTTGGATACAACCTTTAATTAAAAGACATAATAGATCATTAAGATTATTAAATATTCCCGTTTGGCTATGTCCTAAAATTCTACCAGCTCGATAAATATTAGCGGGTAATCCACGTTCCTGAGCTGTAATAACTAGTTGTTCTGCAACCCATTTAGTTTGTCGATAGCCACCTTTTAGAGTGTTTCCATCTGGGCTATCAATTTCTTTAATCTCGGTTTGACTATGAGCTTGACTAAAAAAAACAGCTACAGTAGAAACAAAATGTACTGGTTTAGTTTGAGTTAAACTTGCTAACCGAAGTACTTCTTGAGTGCCAAATACATTGGGTATTTTTAACACAGAGTAAGGACGAGCTGCATTAACTTGAGCTCCACTGTGATAAATTATTTCAATTTTGGCTGCTAATTCATTAAACTGTTGTTCAGGAATACCAAGTAAAGGTTTAGCTAGATTACCTTTGATTGGAATAATACGAGAACTATATGATTCACGCCATAGTGCATAAAATTGCAAATGTTTTTTAAGACGCAACATTCCATCTTCATAAGTACTACAACGAATTAAACAGTAAACATTAGCCTTGGTTGTTTGCATTAATTCGTATAATAAGTAAGCACCCAAAAAACCAGTAGCACCAGTTAAAAAAACTGCATTTGGATTTTTCCAATTCTTAGCTAAAGGAGCTTGAAATTGGATAGTTGAATCTAAAATTGATTCTGTGATTAAATCTATCATTATTATATTTGGTATCCCGCTTCTTGACAAAGTGGCTCACAATACTCCATTATGCGTTCTAAACTTACTGATTCTATTATACTTTTCCATTTATCAATTTGGTCTATTTTAAATGTCTTGGCATTAGGATCAGCAATTTCAGTTAGTCTAGTGGTGGGAATGTTATCTAAATTTAAGTATGATGCTATATTTTTTACAACCTGTTGTTCAATCTGTCCACCATTTGGTGCATCAACTAAATTTTCAAAACGTATTAACAAGCAATTAGAATCATTTTGCCAGGCTAATATTGAACGATAAATTTCTGCAAAACTTTTTATTGTAACCTTGGCTTTAGGAGCATAGCCACCGTTTAACATGAAAGTTAAGCGTTGGCTTAGAGACATTGCTTCAAAATCATTAGTTAAAAAACGTGGAGTTACACTTGGATCAAAAATAATTGCAGCAATTAATGCCCGAGGATCACGAATGATAAGTATCTGTCGATAATCTAAATCAGCAATCACATTAGCCAATGCTGATGTCCACGGTATATGTCCAGAAATATATTGGCCATCAGGCACACTATCTAACCAGAATCGTATCGTAGTTTTATCTACATATAAAGGTGCAAAAGGTGTGATAGTAACCTCTGGTTTGTCTATATGCTTATTATTTTGTAAAGCATTCTTGACATTTTTATTGCTAAGAGATTCTGGAATTTTATCAGTCTTTGGAAGGTATTTTTCATATCCTAAAATTTCCACCGTACTCATTAATAGATGAGGGCCACCTTTGGGTAATGAATTTACTAAAACTCTGCCTTGTGGTATCAATATCATTATATTTCTCTTTAAACTTCCAATTTTTCAGCCATCCAATCACCCATAGCTGGTAATACTTCATTGAAACGACTCATACAGATATGTTCGGCATCTTCGACCACCCATAAGCGGGTTTCGCCTGTTGCCCATGCTTGCATCTTTTCAATTTGTTGCATTGGTACTCTAATATCTTCACCACCATGAATAATAAAAAATGGTTGTTTTATAGCCTGGGGTAAATCCTTTAAGGTTACGGATGTATCAGAAGCAATCAATTCTTCAAGACCATTTAATCTAAATTTATGAGCCATAATTTGCTGGTCTTTAGGTGGTAACTTGTCAAATACGGTTCCATCAAAAAAACCACTGAGGCTAATACAGGCCGCAATTCTATCATCCATTGCTGTAGCACGGGCAGCTAGATAAGCTCCTAAACTAAACCCAAACACACCGATTTTACTAGTCGGATATTTTTGTTGTAAAATAAAATCAATGACAGCAGAAACTGCGACTTCAAAATCAATTCTCATCGACATGGTATTCTCAATTTCTCCCATACCAGGCCCATCAAAATAGACCACTGACATTCCTCGTTGTAGAAAAGTTTCGGCTAATTTATGTAATTCAACTTCTTTTGATGCCTCAATTCCTCCAATCAAGATTACACAAGGAGCTCCTGGTTGAAAAATACGCATATAACCTGGTAATAAGGTATCTTCAAAAGGTATTGTAATTTTTTGGCATTTTGGTTGCAATAAAGGTAATAAGTTATGGTAAGCTTGGCGAGAATTAGTTATATATTCTGCTTGTTTTTCATCACCACAGTAACGTTGAGCATAATGGTAATAAGCAGCTGTAATTTGCCATAATTGCATTGCAGACTGCCAATGTTCAGCATCCCATGCTTCTTGTGCGGCATCATTATAATCTGCTGCCATCCCTGCCAAAACATGACTCCAAGATGATAAATCGTGAGCTGATTGTTCTGCTTGTAATAAGTCACTGTAACTAATACCATAGTAAAGAGCTCTGATATATAATAGGCGGACATTTTCACCTAACTTATGCTTAAGCTTTGTAGTTGCTTTATTATTAACTTTATTAGCTAATACTTTTGCTAACAAATTTAGATTGCTGAAATTTTCTGGAGTTAAATCATCCTCTGAAAACTGAATGTCAAATTGTTTTTCTAATAAAGATAGTAAAGTGACAATAGCAATTGAATCAATGCCTAATCCATCTTCAAACAAAGAAGCATTTTCATCAATTTCTTCTACTTTGAGATTAACATCTAATTTTTCGGAAACAATGATTTTTAACTGGTTTAACAAGTCATCAGACATTAAACATATCCTTTTAGTTATCGAGATTGATAAGTTTTTGTCTATCAACTTTACCATTTGCTAATAACAGCAATGAATCAACCAGAATTATTTGATCTGGAATCGCATGTTTAGACAAAAGTTCAAAACAAGCAGTTTTAATATCTTTTTCAGTTATTTTAACATTTTTAGATGGAACACAATAGGCTACAAGGTTTTTACCTCGTTGACTCTCTCCTTTGGAAATAACCACGGCTGAATCTATACCTTCAATAGTTTCGATCGCTTTTTCTACATCAGCAAAAAAGACTAGCAATCCATCTCGATTAACACTGTGATCACATCTGCCTAAAACTTCTATGTAACCATCTGGCCAAACTCGGCCAAAATCCTTGGTACGAAACCAACCATCTTTATATTCTTGACCTAAGCTAATTGGGTTTCCATTATTATCAACATATCCTGCAAAACCAGACTGATGAGAACACCATAATTCACCAAAATCTTCTGTTTCATTAGGTTCCATCCGCATTTGTACGTTCTGCATCGGTTTGCCAACAGTTTGGCTACGGGTTGTACTTGGAATATCAGGATGACCAGCTGCTATCGCTCCCATTTCTGTACTACCATACAACTGCACCAAATTACCGCAAAGTGCTTCATATTTGGTAAATGTAGTTCCTCTAAATCTATCGCCAGCAGTCACAGTTAATCGATAAGTTCTGGGAGACCTGAGTCCTTGCAATAGAGTTTCGCAAAAAATAGGAGTCATAAAAATTACATTAGGCTTAAATTCTTTTTCCCGTTGCAAATATCTAAGCAGATTAGCCCCTTTTTGTAAATCAATCGAAGCACCAGCAGCTATAGATGGTAAAAAAGCAGCTCCTAAACCATACATATGAAACAATGGAACTGGGATTGCTATGCGATCATCATTAGTCAGCTCTAGTCTTGATACGCAGTTGAGAGCATTTTCTCGCAATTTACTATGAGAATGTACAGCCATTTTGGGAGTACCAGTACTGCCTGATGTGTGTAAATAAAGTTTCTGCCCATTATTTTTTAGCTTATTATAGTTTTCATCATTAACAATAGATAAAAACTGTTCTGGATCAATCTCTTTGCTAGTGTTTTCAATTTTAAGCAAATATCGGCAAAATTTTGGTATAGTTTGTTCCTTAAGTACTTTGGGTAATAATAGAAAACTATAGCCTTCTTCTAATAAATATAATATAGTCAATGCACTAGGTACTGAATTATCACATTCAAAAGCTAGACAATCTTCTGTGCTAATATTTTTAAAATAATTTTTTAATTTAGCAAATATACTTGGAATATCTTGATAAGTACATTGATATTCACCATCTGTCAGTATGTTGGATTGGGTTGCAATATCGGCAAATTGACTAATAAACTTCATTTTTGTTTCCTTCATTGATAAAACTATAGCAATTCTTAATTATGAATGCTTAATTCTTAATTAAATTCAAAATCAATTACTTATTTAGTATTAGTGTAATCAATCCAATTGAGCTATGCTATAGCTGTTTAGGAAAATGCCTGACCTTCGATTATACTTAGTTCTAGTGTTGTTGGAATAACTCTGGTAAGTTTAAATCCAGCCATTTCAAATAGCTTACTAAGTTCTTCGGTTGTACGTTCTCGTCCTGATGCTTGCATCACCAACATAGTTAAATCTTTAAACCACCTTCTCCAACTTGGATTTTCAGATATTATTGTTTCTACAATCAATAACTTTCCTTGACCGCCCATAGCCTGATGACAATTTTTTAGGATTTTAACCGCTTTTTCAGTATCCCAATTATGAATAATATTTCTCAACAAATAAGTATCTGCTCCTGCTGGCACAGACTCAAAGAAATTTCCTGGGATTAATTCACAACGTTCCATAAGATTTTCTGTTGCATACAAATGTTTAGCATTTTCAATCGTTTTTACTTGATCAAAAAGTATACCTTGAATTGGGTATTGTTTAAGAATAGTTGCTAATAAGCTACCTTGACCTCCACCAATATCTACTAGCTTTTTTACTGAGGAAAAATCATAAGCTGCTACAACAGCACTATCGGACATAGTTGATAATTCTTTCATACCCCGATCAAATAATTCTGCTAAGGCTGGATTTTGTTTATTATATTGGTAACGAGGCATACCATATGTATGTTCAAAAGCACTTTCTCCAGTACGCAAACTATACATTAAATTTCCCCAACAAGCATAGTCCTGTTCTGCCCGTAGCATTAGAAAATTGCGTACCGAATTAGGGCTATCATCTTGTAGGCAGTCGGCCAATGGATTAAGTTGAAACTGCTTAGGTTGGATTTCGGTAAAAATACCTACACTTACTAAAGCTCGTAATAGGCGATAGAGAGATTCGCTATGAGTATCCGTCGCTACTGCTAGTTCATCACAATGTTTTGAACCATCTTTAAGTAAATCGGCAATACCCAGTTGTGCAGCAGCAAAAATGCTTTGTGAAACTGAGAAACTCATTGCCATTTGTAGCACAGTTTCTTGAGGGGAGCTATTATTAGAGTTTTCAGCTTGGTTGATTAAATTCATAAAATACCTTGATAATACAATCTTAAAAGTTTATTATTCTCTTATTATAATATACTTTTACCTCATGCTCAACTCTTGATATTAGATTCTCAAAATTGTAGTATTTATCAGTTGTTATTTTTTGATTAATATGTTAAAAAACAGGTATTTATACATATTTTTTATGTTAATAACATTTCCCGATTTAATGAACAACCATCTACTGAAATCGTGCTTTATAAAATTGATAGATCAGCAGCAAGTTTAAGATCAGTAGAAAACAGCATTATACATTTTGTTACCAACTTTTTTAACTAGATATACAATGTGTAAATTACGTTTGAAACAATAGCAAATTTATATAGTCATTGATGCGTGCATATACTGTGGTACTTGCTTATCTTTTTTTTTGTATTTGCTAGAATAGGTAATTATGAATTTCTTTATATTTTTTCATGGAATGTCTTTTTCTTATTGGAATTTTCTTTATATCACTTTATTTAGGAAAGATGTTGTTTTTCACATTACCTTGAAGTTCTCCAATCAAAATGTCAAACATAATAGTTATACTAACTCATCTTTAGAACCATTCCCAAAAGTTGTATCTCCTAAATAACTGAATATTAATCCAATTACAAATTTAAATGGGGATATATTTATACGAATATCTGTTTTTAGAATAATTTTACTAAAATGTTGTTTCAAGTTTTTTAGTATGTTAATCTCATTCATGATAATTTTCTGATTCATTTTGATAATAATTTATTTTCTCAGAATTTCACTTTTCAAACAGTTATTAATTATACCGAACACCTATGCTATAATAATTAAGAAATTAAATTTAACTTTTTGGATTAACTATATGATAAAATTTACTTTTTACTTGTTTTCTTTCATATTAATATTTGCATCTGTACGAGTGGTTACAGTTAAAAATCCCGTTCATGCAGCTTTATTTTTAGTGTTAGCATTTTTTTCTTCAGCAGCAATCTGGCTATTATTACAAGCTGAATTTCTTGCGATTGCATTGGTATTAGTTTATGTTGGTGCAGTTATGGTACTATTCTTATTTGTAATAATGATGCTGGAAATCAATTTTTCTCAATTACGAGAAGGATTTGTCCATAATTTACCGGTAGCTGGTGGAGTTGGAGCTTTAATCTTATTAGAAATGGTGTTTGTAGTTGGAGCTTGGCAAAGTATTCCTCCTCCAGAAGCAACTGGAATAGCTAATACTGTAGCATTAGGAATGGTAATGTATACTGATTATATTTATCCATTTGAAATAGCTGCTGCATTATTATTAGTCGCCATGATTGCCGCTATTGCTTTAACTATGCGTCCTCATAATAGAGCTAAATACCAAAAACCAGAACAGCAAGTTAGTGTAAATCGTGAGGATTATGTCAAAATTGTTAACATGCCATCTGAACCAAAGGAATAACATATGCCAGAATTAGCTGATTTTCTTATTTTAGGAGCTATTTTATTTTGTATCAGTATAGCTGGAATCTTTCTTAATCGTAAAAATTTAATTGTAATATTGATGTGTATTGAGTTAATGCTGTTATCAGTTAATTTAAATTTCGTCGCTTTTTCCTACTTCAACGCTGATATTGCTGGGCAAGTTTTCGTGTTTTTTATACTAACAGTTGCAGCTGCTGAATCCGCAATTGGGCTAGCAATTTTAATAGTGTTATTCCGTAATAAAGGTTCTATTAATGTTGAAGACCTGAATGCTCTAAATGGGTAGCATTTTTTTAAACAGATGTTATGTTACAACTAATATTATTAAGGAGTATTTTGAATGAAGTATTTTGCTAGTGTATTATTTTTAGTATTATCATTTTCTGGATATTGTAATGAAGGTCATAAGCATGAAGCAACAGATAAGGTTGTGACAATATCTAAATCAGTGATTATGCAGACTAATTTTGGTAATATTGTAATTGAACTAAATTCTGCAAAAGCTCCTAAAAGTGTTGATAATTTTTTACATTATGTTGAAGAAGGGTTTTATAATGGTACAATTTTCCATCGAGTTATTAGTAACTTTATGATTCAAGGTGGTGGATTTAATAAACAATATGAGCAGAAAAAGGGTCATGATCCAATTCCTAATGAAGCTGATAATGGTCTGAAAAATACCCGTGGTACGATAGCAATGGCTCGTACTAACGATCCGCATTCTGCTACTGCTCAATTTTTTATTAACGTAGTAGATAGTCAATTTCTTGATTTTACTGCTAAAACAACTCGTGGTTGGGGATATGCTGTTTTTGGTAAAATTACTGAAGGTATGGAAGTTGTAGATAAAATCAGACAGGTTAAAACTGGGCGTGGTGGTCCATTTCCAACTGATGTTCCAAAAATTCAAGTAATTATTGAGAAGGTAACTATTAAACCTTAATTGTTCTCAATTCATTCAATTACCAGGGGGTATATGAAAAGAACTATTATAAGATATTTGTTAAATGTTAGTTTCCTGCATATTTTTAGTGCTAGCATACCAAATATCAGTTAGTACATAGCTATAAAGTAGTTTGCTAACAAGTTTTTAATATTTGGAGTATTATGTTAATTCACTACAATGTATAACTTTATGAGTTTTAATATCACAGTATTTATTTACAATTTTGAATGCTACTGGAATATTAATATCTGAAACACATGGCATTTAAAATATTTATACCTGTTACTGAACGTCCTTTACTGTGATCGTAATGCCAAGCAATATTTGGTATGAGGTTTTTCCATGATGGTCAAAGATAAGAACATATTTTTAATACATCCTGTACAGACAGTTTTACGAGTAATCATAGAATACTTTAGGACTTACGCATTGACAAATATTAATTTAATTAAAATCATATAGTTATTCAGATTTAGGCAGATTCATTGTCATTCCCACAAAAGCATGTCCTCATGAAAATGTGGATGGGAATCTAGTAGCCTCAAATATTCCTAGATTCCCGTTCCCCAATCAAGTTGA
>JASFYV010000176.1:0-10437 GCA_045046925.1 Candidatus Marithrix sp.
TGTTGCTCTTAGACCCATTCCTTCGCTACGTAAACACACTTGCAACTTTACGGTGTCTTGACATGTGCCGTTCCATATGTCTCTGAAAAATTATGTTCACTTGGCATTGATACATTCGTCTGCTACCATTGTGTACTGTCTCGTAATTACTTATTATTTTTTGGGCTTTTACATTTTTGGCAGATTGAGTTCATTTCTTTCATTTGTCTATTTTACCAGTATTTATAGTTCAAGCCCAGTACCTATATTTTAAATAAGTCCAATTTACCAGATATAATGATGCAATTCGTTCCTCATTGCATCCATTGATTACGTATATATTTTTGCCAACTCTGCGTAGTTTCAGTTATTTATAAATATTTTTAAATTATGAAAAACTTAATATTAGAAGCAGTTAAAGTAATTGCAAATAGTGATGCTTTATTTATTACCGCAGGAGCAGGAATAGGTGTTGATTCTGGTTTACCTGATTTCAGAGGAGATGAAGGCTTTTGGAAAGCTTATCCTTTATTGAAGGAACAAGGATTATCTTTTATTGATTTGGCTAATCCTGCTTGGTTTAGTGATTCACCGCAACGAGCGTGGGGTTTTTATGGTCATAGATTTCAATTATATAAAAAAACAATTCCTCATGAAGGCTTCAGTATTCTTAAAAAATGGAGTGAAAACAAAGAAACTTTTATATTTACTTCAAATGTAGATGGCCACTTCCAGAAAAAGCTTTTTCCTGATGATTCGATTTATGAATGTCATGGATCAATAAATTACTTACAATGTAATGCGGGCTGTTTTGGTAAAATTTGGCCATTAGTAGACTTAGACATTGAAGTAGATGAAAATACTTTGATGGCTTCTGGTGACCTGCCCAAATGTCCAAAATGTGATTCAATTGCTCGTCCAAATATATTAATGTTTGAAGATTATGATTGGAAAGCAAGACGAGCTATTATTCAACGTTACAATTATGAGAATTGGAAAATTAAAAACCAAGATAAGAAAATTGTAGTTGTAGAGCTTGGTGCAGGTAAAGCAATACCAACAGTAAGGCATGTATCCCAATCAATGCCTGGAAAATTAGTTCGTATTAATCCTAGAGACTCTGATGGTCTAGATGGTACTATTTCTATAGCTTTAGGTTCTTTAGAAGCTTTAAAAGCCATAGATATTTTACTTTAATAACTGAAGTTACGCAGATTGTATATAGATTAGACATCTTTCCTAAATAACGAAAGTAATATAATTATGTATGATTGTATTAACAACGTGAAATTGACCAAAATTATACAATTAATTATGGATTTTATGTAGGATGTAATGAGTTTACGAATTACATCTTTCGAGTCACATTTAGATACACTATTGATGCAATTCATTCTGCATCCTACATGTAAATTCCGTGTGCAACTATAAATCTAAGACTATAATTTTACAATAATATGTTTATTTTTCAATGGCCTTGGTTGGCTGCATTATTACCTTTACCTTTATTAGTATGGCGATTTTGGCCATCTCAACAACTATCAGTAGATAATTTACCGAAATTACGCTTACCAACAATAAAACATGTACAACAAGCTTTTACTCAACTTGATTCTCCACAAATTAGTCAACGTTGGCGATGGATATTTCTTATTATATGTTGGTTAGGATTAGTAATAGCTTTGATGTATCCACAGTTTTTGGATAAACATATTGAAGTTTCTCAAACTGGTTATGATTTAATGTTGGCAGTAGATTTATCAGGATCAATGGAAACTCCAGATTTTTTTGCTCCAAATAACCAACAAATTCGGCGAATCGATGCGGTAAAATTAGTGTTAGAACCATTTATTAATAATCGAATTGGTGACAGAATAGGTCTGATTTTATTTGCCGATCAAGCTTATCTGCAAGCACCTTTAACATTAGACAATGCGGCGGTAAATAGCTTATTGCAAAAAGCACTTATAGGTATGGCTGGTCGTGAAACTGCGGTTGGAGATGCAATTGGTTTAGCGGTAAAAAAACTGCGAGAACGGCCAGAAGGTTCACGAATCTTAATTTTGCTTACTGATGGTGATAATAATGCAGGAACTTTAGAACCATTAAAAGCAGCTCAATTGGCTAAACAATATGATATTCGTATTTATACTATTGGAGTTGGTAGCAGAGGAGGCATGTTTCGTCAACGCTTAAATGAAAAACCATTACAACAAATTGCCAAAATGACAGGTGGTTATTATTTTCCAGCTACTGATTTTTCTGCATTAGCTAATGTATATGAACATATTGATAAAAATTTAACTAAAACTGAAGCTGAAAGTAGAGTTTATATTCAACGAACTCCTTTATATCAATGGCCTTTAGGAATAGCTATGTTAGCTCTATTAATGTTACAAATTCTGCGTTGGGCTAGCTAAGTCTTTACAAATAATAGTACTGGCATTTAGTTAAGGGCAACCATAAAGGATTGACCCTACGGTAATGATTTGTAGGGGTAATCCCGTTACCCTATTTCCTTAATGACATTGTAATTTAGGATGGGATGTTGGGAGATATAAATTTATGATATAACAAATATATTAAAAAATTTATTACTATCAATTATTCTTGTGTATTTTAGCTTTATTAATTCCATGACGAAGTAAAATAGTTTCCACATCATCATTCCCAGATATATAAAAATCGGTTAAATCAGACACTGTTGGTAAAAATTGGTTTAACTGTTGTTCTAGTTCGGCAAATTTTAGTAATGGATTATAGGAAAAATTATCTAAAGCATCTTGCCATGAACGACATAAACCGTCTAAATAATGTCCAGTTTCTGCAAGCCAATATAAATGTAAAGCTTCTATAGTATCAGTAGAAATTGCATGTTCAATTAAACTTTTTATCGAAGCAAAAGCCTCATCTTGAGCAATGAACACTATTGGATTATTGTAATTTGATAATACAAAATCGCCATAAGGTCCTTCCAACGCAACTGTTTGATCAAGTTGCAAGTCATTGAATATTATTTTACTAAAATTGCTATCTGTTTGCTTGATATGCAATTGTAAATTACGTCCATCGCAAGGACAACTAGCAATAGGATAGTCATTAATTTCTTGTTCTAACTTGAGTTTAATATTTTGACCAGCCATAAAACGCAGAGTTTTAGTATGTGGTGTTTGCAAATATAAAACCATTAAATTATCGTTTAACAATTCTTTATTTTTAACTATAGCTCGAATCTTTTGTACTGATAAATCGCTAGGAATTTTAGCTTCTTCAGCTTCTATGGTTAAGTCGGTAATAGCAGTGTTAGAACACATCAACATGTAGCCCATCTGCTTCTCATAGTCACTTAACACATAATCATGCTCACAAATTTTCTTTACTTCACCAGTAACTACTCTAGCTTTACAAGAACCACAAACACCACTGCTACAACCATAATTTGGTTTAAGACCAGCTCGTATGGCAGATATTAATAGAGAGTCAGAACCTTCTACAAAAAATTCATTACCACTAGGAACAAATTTTACTTGGGCTGCTATAAATCTTAAGAAAGTATCTTTAACAAATAGTTTAGCTTTATCATCTGGTTGCTTGATATCTTGTAACTGGCTATTTTTATCTGTCAACCATTGAGCCAGATCATTAACTTCAGTTTTTAAGTTATCTGTTTGTTGTAAGCTATCAACTCGTTCAATAACCTCTTGAAATAGACTATTATGTTTATTTAATTTGGTTTTTAGTTTAATTAACATCTCGCTGAATTCTTGTAAACGAGACATTAATACAGATGAACTAGGCAATGCCGTATCTGTTTTACCTTTGTCTTTGACAGCATTTAACTTAATTCTTGCTATCTTTTCCAACATTGGGTCACTATTCATATCAATGACTGGATACAAACGTAAAAGATTGCTTATTGTGATTTTACCTTCAAAAGTTTCTAATTCACCAGTACGGATATGTTTTTGTAGTTCGCCTCTGGAAACTCCGGCTAAACGTGCTGCACGAGGAATAGTTAATAATTCTGGCATATTTTTTTACCAATTATCAATCGGTTGGGTATAATAGACATCTTTCATAAATAAGAGTATATGTAGGATGCAGAATTAATTGCATCAAGATGTAATTTGTAAGCTCGTTACATCTTACATAAAGTATGTATGAGAGTTGTGCTCGGTTTCACTAACCATACGCCTATATAACTTCGTTATTTAAGAAAGATGTCTAATTTATAGATAAAATTTTGCAATTCAATATCTAACTACAATTGTAAAATTAAATATGCTACCTTTGTTTAACTCGGAATCTACCCATATGTAACCATCCATCATATCAATTAAATGTTTACAGATAGCCAATCCTAGTCCTGCTCCGCCAAATTCACGGGTATAACTATTATCAGCTTGAGTAAATGTGTCAAATAAATAAGGCATTGCTTTGGTTGAAATACCAATTCCAGTATCTTGAATTGAAAATTTTAATGTTATTTGTTCTGTCTCTAGTTTACTAATTTTTATATCGATACTTACTTTTCCTTGTTTAGTAAATTTAATCGCATTATTAATTAGATTTATCAAAATCTGTCTGATTCGTAATGGATCACCAATAAGTTTATCAGGTATATTACCGTCAGTTATTAATTTTAATTGAATATTTTTATTTTTAGCATCTTCACTAAATAAATCAAGGATATTAGTTAATAACTCATCTAATCGAAAAGTTACTACTTTAGTATCCATTTTTTTTGCTTCAATTGCGGAAGTGTCTAAAATATCGTTAATTATTCCAACTAGATTTTTAGATGAAATAACTACAGATTTTAGATAATATTCTTGTTCTTCTGTGAGTTCAGTATCTTCTAATAATAATTCTGTATACCCCATAACGGAAATCATAGGAGTACGAAGTTCATGAGTCATATTTGCTAAAAATTGGCTTTTGGCTTGATTAGCTTTTTCAGCTTTTTTTAAGGCAATTGATAAGTGTTTTTCACTATTTAATAATGCTTTTTCATTAGCTTTACGTTTGGTAATATCCAAAGAATACTCAATCATTTTAATAACATTACCTTGGTTATCAAAAATTGGAAAACCATGTATTTCAGTATTTTTCTCTTTACCATGTTTGTCATATTGAATATGTTCTAAAATTACTGGCTGCTTAGTTTTTTTCACTTCTATTAATGGACAAGGAGTATTAATATTATCACAAGGTATATCTTGATGATGAGTTAATTTATGACAAGCTATTGATGATTTAGAATTAAATTTGTGCATAAATAAATTGGCCATTTCAACTTGATAAGTATTAGCATTTACAACATAAAAAGGATGATTAAGCGAATCTATAACATGTTGTAAAAATTTTTGTTCTGTTTTGCGTGCTTCTATTTCATTTTGCAATATTTCTTGTTGGGCTGTAATTTTATTAGCCATATTATTAAAAGCTCTACTTAAAATTCCAAATTCTCCTTCAAATTCAGTAGCCCTATGATTATGATCTTTATAAGCAAAAAATTGAATACTATTAGCAAGATCATTTAATGGTTTAGTTACACTACGTCGAATAAGTAGTAACATAAGTATAAAAATAGTAGTAAAACCAATTAATTGAATAATAGCATCTTGTTTAAAAGAAGCCCAAACTCTATCCGTAATAGTAGAAGTTGGTAACTTTATACTTAGAATACCACGTAGATCACCAAGCTTATAATTCCAAGCAGTATCATATAGTTTACGAATTGTTTCAGGTGCATCTTCAGGTTTATCATGACATTTTAAACAATGTTTTTCTATCCAAATAGGACGAGCATACAGATAATATTGTTTACCATCATTTATAAATGGTTCAAATAATATTTTTTTTGTTGGATTGGTACGAAAATAATTCATTGCTTCTAATTCAATTATATCAGCAGTATTTTTTGGATTACGTGGTTGATCAGAAACATTATTAAAACTAAAACCAGAAGCATCCCAATTAGGATAATCTTCAGAAATTCGGCTTATAGCATAAGCTGGTAAACAATTAATTGTCATATCATTTAATGGAATATTATTTACTAAAAAAGCTGTTTGCTGAACATGTCGATAAGCCATTAATAAACTTCTAACCTTTTCAGCTTGTGCTTGTAAACTAGTTTTTATTTCTTGTTTAGTATTTTGATAATTGACTAGTTCTACTCCTATGAAAATCAAAAACAAACTAATTCCAATAACAAGTAATAATTTGGTTTGAATCTGCATAGTTTCTCTCTTCCTAATCATTATAGATTTAAAATTTAGATAAGTAATTGAAGTATAGTATTTCCCGATTGTATACCTCCCTAATCTTCTCCTAAATTAGGAGGAAAGCAGAATGATTGACTTCAATAAATTGGGAAATGCTATACCTGAGTTTTAAATATCCATCACATTTCTAAATGTTAACATCAAGTAATCTGTATAAAAATCTAACCATTCTTTACTCATTTTTATATTATATAGCTTTTTTCTCTTTTGTGTAATATCAGTTAATAAAATTTTATTTGATACTTTATTTTGAGGTATGAATTGATTGTGAAGGAATTGAATCTAGTATTTGAGTGTAATGGCTATGAAAATTATGCTTCTTATGATCAGCAATTAAAAGCAAAAATGGAAAAATTTATTAATAATTTTAAGACGCTCTCATACCGTTTTATTGTCTCCTTTTGGGAAGATTAAACTACCCAATAACAGTGATATTAAACAAAAATATGAAAATTCATATAATCTCCTACTACAGTTTGGTCAAAATATGTATTTCAGGAAGTTTTAATTAGATTATTGTATTTCCCGATTTAGTTAAATACAACCTTCCCTAATTATATCCTTAAATAAATAGGTGATTATAGGTGATTTATGTACTTTATACAAACGGTAAACGATATATACATCTATGAAGTATAGGTGAAAAAATATAAAATTACAAATTTAAGTAACTAATAACTTATGATATTTTTAATACTTTTCCAATAATATTTTCACAAAGAACTCCTTTTCTTGAAATCTCTTTTCTAGTTTTTATCGTTAACTGAAAATATACCAGTTTATATTAACCTTTAAATTAATATGCTATTTAGCTTGATTTTTATACTATATATGATATAATATAAAAAACTACTATTTTAACCTATGATTTTATATTATAAATGAAAACCAACCAATTAATGACTGTGGCGTTACCAAATGGTACATTGGATATTTACCACAAAACAGCTGTGGGTTCATTAACAGATTTATTCAGTTTAGGAAATGCACAAAGAATCTTAGATGGAAAAAAAGTTATGAATCAAACCTTATTTTTACAATCAAAAGCAACTCAAGGATTTATACAAATTATTGCAAAAGAACTAAATATAAATATTAATGAAATTGTCTTTGCAAAAGGACGAGGTAAAGCATCAAGAACTTACGCACAATTACATTTTCTGATTTATGCTGCTGAAAAACTATCGCCTATGTTTCATTTTCATGTCATTGATGTTTTTCTAAGTAAACATTTATTACAATTACGTGATGATGGAGGGAATGTTTTTAAAACACTAAATTTAGCTATTGATCAGTGGTTACCCGATAGAAAAGGGAAGAATAATTTAGGTTGTTATATTCAGGTGGCAACAATTTTAAGAGCAAAGATATTTCCAGAAATTAAGGAATTTGAAACAGGTGTAAATATTTGGAATACAGACCTTGCTACATATGATAAACAATATCTTAGAGAGGATTATGAAGATAAACTTGTATCATTTCTTAAAGTTGGATTAATTAAAGATTGGGAACATTTGAAGGAAATTATAGAAAACTTATAACTATTCTAGGTTATCTAATGGCGAGTTGAGGAGCGAATATGCCTTATAATGGACTCGGCAGAGGGCGATTATCAGACAAATTCGTCGCCTCGAACGATTGTTATCGGGCTGCGAGAGCGAAGCGGAGCAGAACGGTGACAACCGTTCGAGGAGTATGTTTCTCCTCAACTCGCCATTATAGGCGTTGCGTAACGAAGTGGAGCAGTGCCTATAACACATAACACCCCTTTTATCCCGCCGATAGGTTCCGGGTAGAAGCAGTGATTACTCATCCGCTACCCCCACAGACCCGGACGTGAGCAATTAACTCATCCGGTTCCTCAGTAACTTAAAGTAGTACAACCTTTAGTGTATAACTTTGCTACCCTGCAAAACCTTCAAATGGCATGTATAACACGAGGAACAGATAGCGGAAATTTGGTAAGCAGACGTTTGAAACCATCCCAGTTAATATAACTCTTGTGACTTCGCCTACTTAACCAATAGTTCCACGCTTCTGTTGTGAGTTTAGCAACTTTTACCATCGCTTCATAATTACTAGTAACACCATAATATTGATAATGACCTTCAAGCTTTTGACACAGAGTACGATGCTGAACTGGCATAGGCTTTTATGCCTATTTACTTTGCACCAATCCCATAATGCTTTGATAGAACGCCTCAAACGCTTCTTCATGGTTTTCTTCTTGATGACCCAATAACCACGCCTTGATTTTGCCCAATAGTGGGTAAATCCCAGAAAATCAAAAGTTTCATTATCTTTACCAAACTGATTTGAATGACTCGGTTTAGCAAATGTAACTAACTTGGTTTTCTGCGGATGAATAGTAAGTTTGAAACGGTTGAACCGTTTCGGTAATACTTCCATTATGCGATTTGCATCACTTTGCGATTCACAACCAATAATAAAATCATCGGCATAGCGAACCAAAAAGCATCTCGCACGCATACGTGGACTTACTTCTTTTACAAACCAGTCATCAAGAACATTATGTAGAAATATGTTGGCTAACATAGGTGAAATAACCCCACTTTGTGGGGTTCCTTGAACTGGGACAGTGAATTACCATCCATAACTCCAGCATTTAACCATTTTCCCACAAAACGAATAAGCATTCCATCATTAATTTTACGCTTGATAAATTGACGTAGTAACTCATGGTCAATGTTATCGAAATAACCAGTTACATCAGCATCTACAATATATTGGGTATTTTGTAGTCTACACCGCTCACGTACCTCATGTAAAGCTTGGTGTGCACTGTGATGTGGACGAAACCCATGTGAAAAGTCATAAAAATCATGCTCATATACAGCACCAAGTAGCATAGCTACAGTGCGTTGCACTACCTTATCCTCAAACGTTGTTATTCCTAACGGACGCTGTTTACCATCTTCTTTATCTATCCAAACACGTTTAACCGGTGGAGCAAAATACTTCCCACTTTTCATGCGTTCTAACAGATTTTTGAGGTTTCCTTCCAAATTTTCGGCATACTCTTTCGCCGTCATGCCATCTATTCCACTAGCTCCATCTTTACGAGTTAGTTCGTAGGCAGCATGTAGAAATTCATCATCTATCAAATGCATTAGGCTAGTAAAAATATGGTTTGGATATTATTCTGTGTGCAATTCGCTGAAGTTTTGCTGATACGGTTTGTGACCTCATGTGTCTCCCATAGTTCTATTCAGTGAAACGTTATACCCGGCTTCACCTTCTCTCCAATGGGTCGCTTGGGGCTTCCCCATCTTCATCGGTACTATACGTTCTGCTAAGACTGCCACATACCCCCCCTTCTCGTATCACTTCGCAGTACGCTCGTTCTACGATACCTTTTCATTATCCCCTTATTCGTCACTCATTAGCGGAAGGGAATTTCACAATAATGCCCGGTTGCACTTGATAACCCGCTCAACCGTTAGTTTTTTTTTGTAGCGGTTACTCATGAAGGAGATATATGGCTCTCCCAAGTTCCCGAATTACCCCTGTAAATACATGCCCTGCTCACATCAGACCCCGGTGGTGTCTACTCACCGCACGCATTAAAGACTGCTGCTTTCCGTTCACCCGATAACGTCATGTCTCGAACTACCTGAGACTTATCCAATGACCACAATTAACCGATTTCGGGGCTCAATCACACGGCCTGCATCCTCCTCTAGCTTCACACGTCCATTGCTGGGTTTGCATGTAGAGTTCACTACTAACCTGCTGGTTAGGCTTTGGTTAGATGGGAATTGAGTAAACTTCCTCTCACCCATTGGGTAATAACAATCTATTTCATAATTTTACAATTAATCCCAAAATTTCGGATTTAGCTTGGCACGACGGGAGCAAGGGTAAGTTAGAACTTATCAAATAATCCTAAATTACATTCTATCAACTTTACTTTGAACTATCAAACGTAAATAGACAGTTAACAGCAAACAAATAGTACAAGTTAAATAGTTGATGTAGAAAATAATTAAGAACGATTGACCCAACTAACACCCCTCTTCTCCCGCCGATAGGTCGGTGAGCAAGGGCAAGTTAGAATTTATAGTTTATGAATTACTTCTTTAAAATGCACCCAATCACGAATAAAACCCATCTCAAGGAAACTAATAAGCTTTTCTTCAAATTTAGC
>JASFYV010000177.1:0-5737 GCA_045046925.1 Candidatus Marithrix sp.
TTCTGAATTACAGCTTGGACAGTTCATCATAATTACTTTTTTGTAAGAAAAATTTGACCTCATATTATACATCACTACTTTATTCAGGACTACCAAAAATAATGACATATTCAATAGATTTTAGAAAGAAAGTATTTGAGATAAAAGCAGATTTGCTCACGACATACCACATCGTCATGGCTATGGTACCGATAGACTTCGGTAGATTGGCATGCTAAGGGTCGTACTAATGTTATTAGAGCATTACTTTTTGGGGTCTTATTAACTGTTTCTTTGTTGAATTATAATATTAATAATTTTTGGAACAGAATCATTTGTTCACATATTTTTGCAAACAACAGCTTTCTTTTTAGCAAGCCGTTATATTCAGCAAAAAATCCCTACTTTTATTATTCTCTGCCCAATCCCCAGCCCGTTGTTGCAACACTGTATGCAAATAATCCACAGCCATACGGAAAATATAGTTGTTACGCCTTATAACGATATTGAAGGTATTGCTTGGCCAAATAGGACTTGTGAACCAACTCAATTTGAACTATTGCAAGCTTATTTGACAAACTTAGATGGCATGGAATCCATTGTAATAGAAGCAGATGGCAAAATTTTTTATAGCAAGGATGGTGAAAATCGTCATGCTCAGTTAGCGGATGAAATAACTAGTAGTTCTCCACCTGCTGATGGTTTGCTTGCGTTAATTTCAATTCCAGATGCTAATGGTGATGGAATTGCTGATATGCAAATTACCTATCCCAATGGCGACCAACAAATAATTTATGATCTTGGAATAGTACCAGAACCATCTGTCAAAGTGACGATAACCACCTCGATGCAAAATGTTGCTGAAAATCAGATTACAATTGAAGGTAGTTATATTGGGCCGATTAATACTGGTATTGTGGTTAATGGTGTCGTTGCATTGCTGAATGACGGATACTTTATCGCTAATAATGTTCCACTTGTAGCTGGTTCTAATACAATAATTGCTAGTTTAAGCTCTCGTGAAGAGACTATTACTGATAGTATTTCTGTTACCAGTCAAGGTAATCAGCCATTATTAAAAATTAATCCATCTCCAGCTAGTGGCTTTGCTCCATTGTCAGTTACGTTTGAGTATGATCTTAGTCCTACTGTTGACTTTTCATATCTTGTTGCGAATTTTAATGGTGACAATATGAATGATTTTATTGGTCACTCTCCTTCGGAAACTATTCAATATGATTATCAAACTCCAGGCATTTATGTTGCAAAATTACATATTATTGATTATGTAGGTGATAGGCATTCTGCTACTACGGCAATTGAAGTTATGGATATTGACAAAACTGATACTTTGCTTAGAAGTTTATGGGATGAGATGAATGCGGCTTTGGTAGCTGGTGATAAGGATATTGCGATTAGTTATTTGAATACTGGTGCCAAAGCTAAGTATGGTCCGGTATTTGAGGTTTTGTTGCCGCATATGGCAGAGATTGTAGCTAGTTATTCACCGTTGATACGGGTTTCTCTTTCTAGCAATATCGGAGAATTTGCGGTTAATAGAACTATTGATGGTGAACTCAAAGTTTTCTTTGTTTATTATTTGAAAGGTGCTGATGGAGTTTGGCGGTTGGATTCTATGTAAATTATGAAAAATTCTAATTTTTACATTAAAAGGAATATTTATATAAATCGTTACATCTTAATAGGAATTATCCTGCTCCTCCAAGCCTGTGCTTCGCCTATTTATTATGCCAAAAGAATTCAGGGACAGGTTGTTGATGAACAAACTGGAGAACCCCTTGAAGGAGTAATAGTAGTTGCTGAATGGGTTTTACTGCATAAGATACCTGGAAAATATTACCATGATAAAAAATTACGGATAGTTGAAACTACTACTGATCAAAATGGTAATTATGTTATTTCTGGTTCTCCTATGATACGACTTAGACCCTTGACTGAGCTAACTGATCGTGATCCAGAAATGTCTTTTTTTAAGAAAGGATATAGTCCATTATTTGTGTCAAACTCATATGACCGAGACACTGTGATTAGATATTCGGAGTGGGATGGGAGAATATTAAAGTTAAAGCGTTTTAATGGTACAAATGAGAGGTATGCACAGTCTCTCAGAACTTTATTTAGGATTGATAAAAGTGATTGGTGTTTTGTTCCTAAATTGTCACAAGCTATGTATGAAGAAGTAAATAGACTTAATTCAGAAGATTCTTATAATTCAATAATTTTACCTAAAGTTCCTGATACTATGCCTGATACCAATGAATTTGCTTGTTTTTTATAACATGATATAAACCAAGGTGATTAAAATGAAGATTAAATTGTTACATAATGTTTTTTTACTATGTTTAGGTAGTATTTTTACTTTACAATCTGCCCAAAGCTATAATTACAATAGCCATGATGAACTTACGATAAATGCAGTTACATATTCACAACTAGATCAATATCTTCCTACAATTGGTTTGACTTCATTTAAAAATGATGATCTTACTTTAATAGATTGTGATGGTTTTTTTTGCGACATAACTTTAACAATCGAAGATTGGTTTAGACTTGGTGCTAGAAATGAAGATGCTACTATTTTATTTAGTAAAAATAAGGAGGATATAACTAAGGAAGACCTTAATCTTGCTAGATACCAGCATCATTTTTACGATCCAATTAAGAAAAGTAAGAAAGATGGTGGCTACTCTTTCGATAGTGTACTTGGCTATTTAACTGGTCATCCATCACCAGATTGGGGACTTGAAGATAATAAAGAGATTTCAAATCAAAATTATTCTCTAAAAGATGCTAGAGATTATCTTTACAGAGGATTAACACTAACAGAAGAGCAAGACCGAGAATCAAATTTAGCATTATTGTTCCAATCATTAGGCCACGCTTTGCATTTAATAGAAGACATGGCACAACCACAGCATACTAGAAATGATTCTCATGGTGGATATATTGTTTTTGGTGAAAAGAGTCTCTATGAAACTTATACAGAAAAGAAAGATATTTTGCCTGCTATAAATTTTTCCGGCTATGCACCTGTTGACTTACCTAATGCCAGAGATTATTGGTATACTACCGATGATAAAAAAGGTTTAGCTGATTATTCCAATCGAGGATTTGTTACAGCTGGTACTAATTTCATTGATGAACTAAACAATGAGCAAATTTATCCAAGTCCAGATTTAAGTAATGCCAAAGAATCATATGTTGACATCAGAGGTATTTATGAAGCACTAAATAAACCTGTTCCTAAAATCACACTACCTGATGGCACAATACAAGAACTCAGTGGAACTATGACTTTTATTGGTACAGAAGTCAAGGATTATTATCGTCCAGAAACAACTATAACCAATGAAAAAACCAGCACATTTTCCATTTTTAATGCTGATCTGAAAAAATACAACGAATGTTTTGATCATTATGAAAGCGATCCAAATGAAGATTTCAACAAAAAGGTCTATAGAATTTGTGAACTATACACCCTAAATCGCTTTAACTTCGATGCAGCTCATAAACTTCTAATCCCAAGAGCAGTTGGCTACGGAGCAGGTTTTATCAACCATTTCTTCCGAGGTAAGTTAGAAATTAACGTGCCAGAAGAAGGCCTTTATCCTATTAATAAAATTGATGAGCGAGGTTTTGCTGCGGTAAAACTAAACCTGAAAAATATAACACCAGATATAGGCACTATTGACCAAAATATGAATGATGGCGAAGTAACATTGGTAGCAGAATATAAGATTAATGATTCTGAAAATTTTATCGTATCAACCAAACAACCTTTAACCTTAGCAGTTCAAGCTGAACAGACTCTAACTTTTGACTTTAGTTATCAACCAATTCCTATTGATGCCACTGAAGTATCTTTCCAAATAGTCTATCAAGGCCGACTCGGACAAGATGAAGCGGTGGTAGTAGCAAACAAGAAATATATAGGTGGTAAACTAAAGATAACTATTCCTGAAGAAGATATTTACTCTATTGTTGACCATTCCCAAATCAAAACAATCAACCAAGGTTTCACTACCTTAAAGCTCAAACTCCAAAATATTACCCCTGATATTAATGGCATTCCCCAAAACATGACCAACGGAAAATTAGTATTAATAGCAAAATATCGCCGTAATGATTGTTATGAATCAGACTTAAGTGGAGAATATACCAAATTGGGTTTTGGTGGATTTCCATTCTGGTATAAAGTACCTGTCAGAGGTAATGGTTGCAAAAACAAATATCCATATGGAGAATATACCAGTGTATCAGTAGAACAAAATTTATCTCTAACCTCTCAAGCTGAACAAATATTAACCTTTGATTTCAGTGAACAACCAATTCCTATCAATGCTACTAAGTTATATATTCAAGCAATCTATCAAGGTCAACTAGGAAATAACAAAGCAGTAGTAATAGCAACCAAAGACATTGCAGAACCAACTTATTTTAGTATAATTAATTTGAGTGATTATTTTGCTATTGATGGTATTTATTATCATATTCTTAATGACATTTTAACAAATGAAACATTAGAACAACGAGTTAGAGATGCAAATATTATGTTATATCCAAAAACTCTTAAAATTGGAATTCGAACTCAAGATAATAAGCCACTTTTAGAAATGGAAAACTTAGAAGCTGGTAGCTATATGCGGATAGCATTACTAGTTGATAGAGGAACATTTGAATTAAAAACTACTGTTTCTACTAAATATTTTGGAATCTGGAGTGATAATAAATCAAACTATAGAGTTTCTGCTAGAAATGAAGATTGGGATTCTTATACTCTTTATAGATATGTAAGAGGTGTTTATCATTGGGAAAGCATAGAGTTTCATGGTGCAAGTTCAATCGATGGTAATACCCCAGATATATCTAAATTTCCTGATTTTACTCCAGAAAATCTTGAACCAAAACCAGTAACCATACTTTTTGGAACTGAAGGCAGTAATTAATTAACCACCATTAAGGATTTTGGCTAATCAATACAATTGGTTGCCATTAAACTTAATGGTGTTAACTTTAATCATGTTTTCGATTCTATTTTCCATTCTCCTTGTATATTCTTAAAATTGAAAAACCCTGTTTTCACCATTTTTTAATCTATATTCTGTTGATAATATTGCATAATATCTGTTCTATTACAGTAGAAATATCAGAAGATATTAATGTGGTACTTTTAATCCATTAGGCCCTTTGTATAGCGTTTCCCGATTAGATGCAGTATAAAAATAGTAGAAAACCTTCGAGGTTTCATAATGTCATTTATTCAACTCGTAAGGTGTATAAGCGGAGCGTCATACACCAAACCCAATTTAATGGGAATGATTGTGGAAAGGTGCATGACGCTATCGTTTATGCACCCTACGAATTAAATGTGTTTTGTATACGGCTTACGAGTTTCAGCCGCGTGGCTTTTTGCATCGGCTGCAAGGCTTTGTTAGAATTAATCTTACTCTGGCCCAATTATTGTTTATGACAAGATTCATTGGACGAAATTTTGCTTACCTTATCGGACTCGTTTAATAAGGGTATCATTGCATTGCTAACAGATAAACATAAACCAATGATGCCTAATGTAAATGTTTGAACAATAGAATAATTAGGGTCAGAGGAATAATTAGGGTCAGAATAATTGGAATAATTAGGGTCAGAGTAAAATTAATTCTCTTTGAATGATATGCTGGGGAATATCTACTGGCAAAACTTTATCCAATCTTGCCATGAGTCATTCTATTAATTTTTT
>JASFYV010000178.1:0-8704 GCA_045046925.1 Candidatus Marithrix sp.
TTTCAAATCATGTTGGAGCTATTTGGTTTTTTATTCATCACTATAATGCTAATATTATTTAAAAATTTGTAAATCACTACTTTATTCAGGACTACCTTAAATTTAATTAAGAATTGCTATAACGTAGATTAAATAGATGTCTATCAAATTCTTTACAATTAAATTGATGGACATCAGTTCGTGTAAATTAAATCCTATATCGGTTCTATTTAATCCTTGATTCTAATTTGAGCATTCATATTCCGTAATCTATTAGCCATTATTTGCATTACTTCAAGAGCAAAATTAGGAGTATGTTGAATTAAGAAAGTAAAATGACGGCGACTAATTGGGACTACTTTACAATCAGTTTTAGGAATGGCAGTAGCACTGCGAGGGCTAGTATCTATTAATGCCATTTCTCCTAAAATATCTCCTGCTTTCACAGTATCAATAACATTACCGGCGACTAATACATTTACTTCACCTTCTATAATTGCATACATAACTTTACCTAAGTCTCCTTCTTGAAAAATCACTTGGCCAGCTGAGAATGACACAAAATCTTGTGAATTTGAAAAAAGATTTTTAGTTGCCGTAGTCATCATATTACCCGCATGGAAAAATCTATTGCTTGGATATTTTTAGTTATTGCCCCAATGGAAATAAAGTCTACTCCTGTTTTGGCAATGGCATGGATATTATTCAATGTAATCCCACCTGATGCTTCTAATTCAACTTGTTTTTGTACCATATCTACAGCTTGATATAATTTATCTAGTTCAAAATTATCTAATAACAAACGTTCTGCTTTTATATCCAAAGCTTCTTTAACTTGTTCTAAGGTTTCTACTTCTACTTCTATCGGTAAATCTGGGACATGATTGCGGGCTGCCATAACAGCTTGAGTAATAGAACCAGCAGCAGCTATATGATTTTCTTTTAATAAAAAAGCATCGTATAATCCCATTCTATGATTAGTGCCACCACCACAATGTACAGCGTATTTTTGAGCTCTGCGTAAGCCAGGTATTGTTTTACGTGTATCTAAAATTCTAGTATTGGTGTCTGCAATTGCGTTAACATAAAGCTTAGTTTCAGTTGCAGTAGCAGATAATAGTTGTAAAAAATTTATCGCAGTACGTTCTCCTGTAAGTAAAGTTTGGGTTGTTCCAGTAATTTTACATAAGCATTGGTCTGGTTTTATATTATCGGTATCCTTAACTAACCAATCGATTTTCACTTTATTATCTAGTTGCCTAAAGGTTTCTTCAAACCAAGCAATACCACATAAAATCGCTGGTTCACGACTGATAAGTTGAGCGGTAATGATTTCTTTAGCTAGTAATTCAACATTAATATCACCACTACCAATATCTTCTGCTAAAGCATTTTGTACATTTGTTACAAGGTCTATGAAGAAATTATCCATTGTTAATTAATAATAAATATGTTGATAGATTAAAGATATTTACTTAATTTAAAACATTTTAAATCCATAATCCATTGTTCTTCCATCTCCAAAACCGATTCATCTTTAGGGGCTAATACTCTATAAATACAATATTCACAAGTTGGTAGGTTTATTGGTAAAATTAAATCTATCAATGTGATTGATTTTCTTGGAGCTAACTATTTTTTTAACTTGGTTAATTAAAGTGAATTTATTAGTATCTTCTAAAGTAATAAAATCAGTTGTATTGGGTAATAAAACTGCTGCGTACAAATCATAGTCCTTATTAAAAATTTCGATGGTAGTTATTTCGGGAATGAAGCAAAGCGTATTTCCCGAAACTCTCATATTACCTTGGTTTCGGGAAATCGTACCTCATTCCCAAAACAATAAATTCTTGTATTGGTGAAAGTATTGATAAATCATAGTCCTTATTAAAAATTTCGGTTAACTTGGCTTTGAATTATTCATCTTGATAATAACTCTCTTTTTCGATGGTTATTTTTTTGGACATGGTTTTAAATTCCATTAACATAGGACTTACACATTAATAAAAGCATTATAATATGAATGAGTCAAGTAAAGCAAAGAATCCAATGAGAAAAATAAGTTATCCATCAACAGGAAGATGTATATTATCTTAAAGTGTTAAGTAAACCAAAACATATAAATTACAGTAGAGCAAGGTGAATTAATGAATATATCATATGACAGCGTTAACCGTTTTTTAAACAGAGAAAACTTACTCCACAAAGACTTTGGAAGTAAAACCCCAACTAGACTTAATAAGTAGTGTACTAAGTGTGAACGACACGGTAATCTAGGTTAATAATTTTTTGAAAACACTGTGGATAGTTTATATATCCATAAATCATCGAATAGTTCATTTGAAATGATATTTCATTAATTTATCTCTTTTATATGTAATAGACATCTTTCCTAAATAAGGTATATAAATGTAGGATGCAATGAAGTATGAATTGCATCTTGATGTAATTCGTAAACTCATTACATCCTACATAAAATCCGTAATTAATTGTATAGCTCTGGTCAATTTCACGTCGTTAATACAGCTATATTACATTCGTTATTTAGGAAAGATGTCTAATTAGCAGAACAATTTGGGATGTAGTGACGTACAGTTAACGAGTTATACAATAGTTCGGATAATTTTTAACAGGTAGGCTGGGTTAGCGAAGCGTAACCCAGAATAATTAATTATGGAATGCTGGGTTTTCGTCAACCCAGCCTACGAGCTCAATTCCCAGACGTTCCACTAACGTTAGTTAAAGTACCATTTTGTGTTCTTATCATACCCATTAATTTTACGCCAGTTAATGGATGAGTTAAAACTAGTTTGGCTCGCTTATTCCATGCTGAAATACCCAGTAAATCTTGCAGTTGTTGCATGTTTAACACTTTTGTTTGGTTAGCGGATAAACTATCAATTAACAAGGTATCTGGTTTACCTAATGGAATTCCATTTTGATGGTATAAAGTGGCTCTGATTGAAACTGTGTTATCAGTTGTATTATTAAAACGCATATATGCTTTGTCAGTACTATTTGTACCCGGTAAGTTATACAATGCACTATTAACGGCACTTGCATTAATAAGAATACTAGTATTTTTACTGCGTATTAAACCCATTGTCTTTAATTCAGAGTTATGGATAACTAACTTTGCCCGTTTATTCCAAGGTTTAATTCCAAGAATTGTTTCCAATTTTGGCATTGAAAGTACTCCTGTTGCATGAGTGGCTAAGTTTTCAAAACACACAGAATTAGGTACACCAAGCGTATAACCATATTCGTGGTAAAGAGTACATCTTACCTCTGTATCAAGGTTAGTAATATTAGTAACACGTACATAAGCACTATCTGTACTATTTGTACCCGGTAAATTAAATAATTTTTGTTCTACCACTTGACTCAGGTTAGTCATGGTTGCATCGTTACCATTCATAACTAATGCAATGAGTTTAAGACCAGTAGTTGGGTTGGTAATTTTTATCCAAGCTCGTTTATTCCAAGGATTGTTTAAACCAATTCTATTTTCTAGTAGTTTAGCCGATATTCTGCATATGCCTTTTGCGTTTAGTTCGGGACATAATGCTGAGTTGGCCTTACCAAGTACCATACCAGTATCTGGATTATACAGTGTTCCATTTACTTGTGGTATTTTTGTATTTGTAGTGTTGATAATGATTATTTGTAATTCATCACTTGTACTTGCACTGTTTGGTAAATTATAAAGAGCATCGTTTGCTGTTGATGTCATGTTAGTTAGAGTTTCATTTGGATTTCTAACCATATTCATTAAGGTAAGCCCAGAATTTGGTGAGGTGATTTCTAGCCATGCAAGTTCTTCACAGCCTAAAGTAATACCAAACTGTTGTTCTAATTGTAATACCGTCAATACTTTTGTTTCTTGAGGATTTAAGGATATAAGTTCTGCATTAGGTGTTCCTAAAATATTACTGTTTTCATGATAAAATGTACCTTTAACAGTTTTGGGTATATTATCATTATTTGTTAAACGCAAGAATGACTTATGCCCATTTCCTGTGTCACAATTACCTTGTATGTAATAAAATCCAATATTAGGTGAATTGGGAATAGTAATATTTTCTTTAATAGTAGTTGTTTGTCCTTGACTATTGCCTAATGTAAGGGAGATGGTATTATTTGTATTAGCAAGTATTATTTCGGAAGAGCTTGATAGTTGTTGGTCGTTGATTGTCCATTCGTAGTTGGTAATAGGACTATTGATTCCTAAAATATTACTGGCTTTAGGAGTTATGTTTAATTTATCTATACCACTTTCGAGTAGCCATATTTCTTCGGAAAATTGTTCTGGGTAAAAACGTCTTTCTTGGAGAAATTCGTTGTATTGGTGCATTTCTGCTACTGACATATTTAGCGTTTGGGAAAGCTGTTGTGCAGAAACCAAAATGTGATTTTGTTTATCTCCTTTTCCTGTTGAATTGTTATAACTTGGGAAACGTTTCATTGCTTGTTTACCAGCTAAACCTAATTGTTCAAGTTGTTCTTTATTAAAATGTTGAGTAAATTCTCCTTCTTGTCCAGCTGATTGATAAATCATTTGAACGAAGTCAATACAATTATCGTCATCCCAATTATAAGTAATATATCCACTATTTTTGTAAATATTTAAATTACGTTTTGCATTTTCATATTGTGCTTTTGTAAGGTAAATTTCCTCAGTTGATTCTAAGGTGTAAGTATTTGGTTGTGATAAAATTTCTTGATGGTTTTGGGTTTCGTCTTTGATAACACCATCAGGATAAACTTTCATTATCAATTCCATGTTTTTAGGAGATATAAAATATTTATAGAAGGAAATTCTTAAACCTAGATGTTTTACCCAATATAATTTATTTTTGGGATATTTACCATACATCAAACGTTCTTTTACCTCACCTGTATTTTCGTCTCTTTCTATTAACTCTACATAAAAATGTCCTGGTGTAAATTTTTTATGAACTCCATGAATAGTTAAACTAGAAGAACATAATGGATATTGCATTGCACTTGCCCAACGAGAATAATCAATATTAGGTTTTCTACATAGTTTATTGCCACCTAAATAAAGACTATCTAAATTATGTAAATTGCTAAAATTTGGAATAGGGCCACTTAATTGATTATTGGCTAGAAAAAGCAAACTTAAATTAGGTAAATATTTTAAATTAGGAATTGAACCATTTAATTGATTATAACCTATTGAAAGTTCTTTCAAGTTCGGCAAATAACTAAAGTTAGGAATATAACTACTGAATTGATTATGATTTAAACTAAGCCATTTTAAATTAGTTAAATAATTAAAGTTTGGAATAACCCCTCTTAATTGATTAACACTCAAATTAAGCATTTCTAAATTACCCAAATTAAAATTTGAAATATAACCTTTTAATTGATTACTAGGCAAAATAAGTTTTGTCACATGATTTTCATAACAGTAAACTCCAAACCAATTACAAGGGTTATAGTTTTTCCAGTTGTTATAGTTTTTCCAATTAAAGCGTTCCCAATGTAAACCATCAGTACTATAGTATAAATCAACTAAAATTTTACATTCAGTAGATGAAATTTCGGCAACAAGATCACAATCAATAGCAGCTTGTATTGTAGGTATCACCCCCACAGTCAAAACTACACCTACCAACATAGCACGAAAAAATTTAACACTACAAAACACATCTAACCAAGCCAAAAACATAAAATTCTCCGATATTCAAGATAATCCTTCTTGTAAGTGTTACAGCCTATCCACAGTAAAACCATATTCCTTAAAACAACTCACTAGCTGAAGAAGATTCGCCAAAATTAATTAACTTCAGTAATTTAACTTAAAGTTTATGTAATATTAATGTTGGTTCAGACAGATTGCCACTTAAAATTATTACTTAAGGATGCTGACGTAAAATTAATACATCTCCACGTTGATTCCATTCTAAATGTTTTAAAAAACTCATACCCAATAAAATTTCATCACTTAACATATTAGGATTAATACTAGCCCTTACAGATTTTAATTCGATTGCTCCCATAGCAACTTTATCAAGAGTAACGCTATAAGTTGTGATTATTCCGTTGGCAGTATTAGTTTTTAATGGTCTACCTTTAGTCAAATTTAACCGATTAGCGATTGATTCTGGAATTGAAACTCTAGTAGCTCCAGTATCTAATAAAAATACTACTGGTTGACCATTAATGCTACCATTAGATACATAATGTCCATAACGGTTACTTTGTAAAGTTACTTCACGAATACCATTATTATAATTATTAGATGTTATATTTTGATTAGGATTATGTTGTTTTTCAATCATATAGTTAAAAAACATAAATGACAAGCCTAATACTAACAACCATGCGACATAAATCATGCCTTTGCCAAGTTGTTGTGGAGATTTATTCATTATGCTATTCATTCTTAACAGTGAACTAGATATAATACTATTTTTTCTAGTATATATACAAATTATTTAAAGTGAAATTTATTTTATTATCATTACTTGATAGTGCTCGTGACCTTGCTCCTATTATAATAGTAATTACATTCTTTCAGCTAGTCGTATTACGTTCATCTGCTGTCCCAAATTTAGGCGAAATCTTAATTGGTATTTTTTTGGTTATGTTAGGCTTAACTTTATTTGTACATGGCTTAAAAATCGGTCTATTTCCATTGGGAGAAAATATGGCTTATGCTTTTGCTAATAAAGGTAATTTATGGTGGTTACTAATATTTGCATTTGCATTGGGATTTGGGACTACAATAGCAGAACCAGCTTTAATTGCAATAGCTGATGAAGCTGCTAAAGTAGCTGCTAGTGGTGGTATAATTACAGATATAAATAAACAAAATTACGCCAGTGGATTGCGAATAACGGTGGCTTTATCGGTAGGTTTAGCTCTAGTTATAGGAGTTATGCGAATTATTAAAGGTTGGCCATTACAATATTTAATTATAATCGGCTATATATGTGTAGTTATTATGACAGCTTTTGCCCCTGAATGGATAATTGGTATTGCTTATGATTCTGGTGGAGTTACCACTTCAACCATTACAGTTCCTTTAGTGACAGCTTTGGGAATAGGTTTAGCCTCAAGTATTAAAGGTCGTAATCCAATGATTGATGGTTTTGGTCTAATTGCTTTTGCTTCACTTACCCCAATAATTTTTGTCATGCTTTATGGAATTTTTATAGATTCATTATGACTGGTTTAATTAATTTTTTTATCGTTCTGTTAGAAACTATACGTGATGTATTGCCTATTGTTATTATCATTTTTGGTTTCCAATTTTTAATTATCCGTCGTCCAATCCCGCAGTTTAAAAAAGTATTATTGGGATTTGTCTATGTAATTTTAGGTTTGGCATTTTTCCTACAGGGGTTGCAATTGGCTTTATTTCCATTAGGAGAACTGATGGCTCAACAATTAACTGCACCAGAGTTTATTTATGGTCAAGTTGAAAATTATGTTACTCATTGGACTGATTATAAATGGGTATATCTTTTTGCTGCTGCCATTGGTTTTGCAACTACCATTGCAGAACCAGCATTAATTGCAGTTGCGATCAAAGCTAATAATGCTTCTGGTGGCACTATTACCATTTGGGGATTACGAATCTCAGTAGCAATTGGAGTAGCGATTGGCATAACCTTAGGAGTATTTCGTATCGTAACTGGAACTCCGTTACATTACTACATAATTGCTGGTTATGTCATAGTAATGATCCAAACTTTTTTTGCTCCTCGTATGATAATTCCATTAGCTTATGATTCTGGTGGAGTAACAACTTCTACTGTCACTGTACCATTAGTAGCAGCTCTTGGTTTAGGTTTAGCTGAAACAATTCCAGGTCGTAATCCTTTGATAGATGGTTTTGGTTTGATTGCGTTTGCCAGTTTATTTCCAATAATAACAGTAATGGGTTACGCTCAATTATCTGCGATTAAGAAGAAAAAATGAACAATCATAGATATTTGGGAATATGTTTTTAATTATGAGCTGAAGTTACGCAAAGTCATATAAATATCAAGATAAAAAGAAATAATGTAAGTATGAATCCAACCAACCATTTCGACTAATAAGGAAAGAGCTAGAGATATTTATCTGGTCTATCAAGGTTGGTGTTTGCATAACAAATGTGAGGCTAGAACAATTCAATGGATTGGAATGCAATTGCGGAAACAAGGTTATAACAAAATGTCCACCGAATGGAGTTGCTTGTTGGCATGGGTTTAGATTAAATAATCTAGCTTGTCCGACTAATCCAAGTAGTTTGGATGATTTACAAAGTTATCTATCTGTTTTGAGTAAGAATTTAGCGGCTGGAATGCAATATTCTAATGCTGAGTTGTTGAGTTTGGTTGATACGGCTAATCAGAAAGTTATGGCGATTCAGTAGGTTTTTGAACATGATTTGAAGGATAAAATGTCTGAATCAGGATTTACAGGATTTAAAGATTAACAGGATAACACCAAAATCATTATGGATTTTTAATCTTGGAAATCCTTTAATCCTGTAAATTCTGATTCTGACAATTAAAAAAATATAGGAAAAATACATGTCCACAGATTTAGATGTTATCAAGCAATTAGAACAAGTAATAAATAGAAAATTAAAAAATTTAGATGGTTTTAAATTAGATTCATTCAGCACGGTTTATACAGTTGGTTACCTTATATCCTTAGTCTAGTGCCGTTTAACATAATATGTTAGTTTTTATTCAAAATCGAG
>JASFYV010000179.1:0-9286 GCA_045046925.1 Candidatus Marithrix sp.
TTTTAGTGAGTCTATGTCGTTTGGTAAGTCTTTCATCTCTTTAGTTTACTATTTTTTGACTTTTTTGTACATACTTTTTTACATGGTAGGTAGTTACATTATTTTTTGATAAAAATGGTGGAGAAATATTTGATATTGAATTAATGAGTCAATTGAGCGAATTAAAAATTAACCTATCTCTAGATTTTTATCCTTCTTAACAAATTTAGGTGTCCTAAACAAACTAGCTCGTAAGCTGGGCTGACGAAAGGAATCTCGGCATAAAAACTTGAAACTAAAATGGCAAAATACAAACATGCATACATTTCAGGAGCAACTTGGTAACGTAAATTTTGCCCAAAGAAAAAACAATAAACTCGTAAGCTGTATACAACACATATTTAATTCGTAGGGTGCATAAGCGATAGCGTCATGCACTTTTTTAATTATTCCCATTAAATCTGAATGTAGAACAACGCATCAAAACTGAAAATGGTCAACTATAGCATTTCTCAATTTAGTAAATACCAATTATCCCTCGTTCCCATCCTAATTTAGGAATGAGTGAGTATACAAACGAGAATTGCTATAATTTATATTTTAATAGTAGAATAAGTATTGACATTCTAATTATATATATTGATAATTATACCAAATGTAAAAAATAATCAAGTTTTACCTTATTTTTAAGATTAAATAGATCAAACTATCTAAGTAGAAATAATTAAATGACAACCAAACGTCTTAAAATTCCACCAACTAAAAGTACTTTATTAACTCTGAAACGTAAAGTAATTTTTTTAGAATTAGGGGTATCATTGTTAGAGCGTAAAAAAGAATTATTAACTCGTTTAGTTTATGAACGTCTTAAACAATATCGTAAACTACGCAAAGAGTCTAAAACTATATTAAAAACTGCTTATTATTGGCTAGGGATAACTCATACTCGTATGGGAAATAGTTCTTTACAACAAGTTGCTATTGGTTTAAACGCTCCTTTCAATATTAAAATTATCCCTCAAAGCAGTGTAGGAGTTCAATATCCGGCTATTACTATAAAATCACATAATTTACAACCGGTTAGTTTAATGAACACTGATACCAGTTTTGATGAAACTCGTCATAACCTTGCGAATATGGTAGTTTTACTAGCAAAACTTGGAGAAGCAGAAACAGCTTTATGGCGTTTATTAGAAGAACAACGTAAAACTCAAAAACGAGTCAATGCTCTCAAGTACAATGTGATTCCTAAATACCATACTACCATTAGTTTTATTAAAGATACATTGGAAGAAGAAGACCGTAATGCTTTATTTCAAATTAAAGTGTTAAGAGAACAAAACTTATAGTTAAAACCTTTAAAAATTACATAATAGTAAAAATATAATATGTTAGGTTTACATAATTATAATAAGATTTATCTTGTAACTTGTTAAAAGAACATGGTAAACTTTATTGCTATTATAGTTTTTTTGTCAAAAATATTGGAACGCATAAAATTGTCATAATTAATATATGCTATTGAAACTCAGGGATTTTTTTAATGATAAAGAATATACTAAGAACTTTGATAATTTTTATAGGGATTTTAAATATAGCTTCCGCTGAAGATAAAGAACCTATAGAAATAACTTATGTTGAATGGGCTAGTGAAGTAGCTAGTGCTAATGTAATTAAAGTTGTTTTAGAAGAAATAGGTGAAGAAGTTGATATAATCCCAGTTACTACAGCAGCTATGTGGCAAGCAGTAGCAAGCGGTGATGTTGATGCCCATGTAGCAGCCTGGTTATATACTACCCATGCTCATTATTTAAATGCAGTTAAAGATGATATAGAATATTTAGGGCCTAATCTTATAGGTACAAAAATCGGGCTGATTGTACCTGAATATGTGACTATAAACTCTATTTCTGAACTTAATGCTAATATAAAGAAATTTAGAAAACGCATTATTGGGATTGATCCAGGAGCTGGATTAATGAGCAAAACTGAACAAGTAGTGGAAGAATATGGATTAAAAAAATTTAAATTAGTTGAAGGTAGTGGGGCTGCTATGACTGCTAGTTTAGGGTCTGCTATTAAAGATAATGAATGGATAGTAGTTACTGGTTGGACTCCGCATTGGATGTTTTCTCGTTGGAAATTAAAATATCTAGAAGACCCTAAAAATATATATAATCCTAATGATGAACGTGGAGAAGAACATATTGGCACTATTGTTCGCAAAGGTTTAAAAAAAGATAATCCTAAGGTATATCAAGTATTAGATAATTTTATTTGGCAACCATCCGACATGGAACAAGTAATGATATGGAATGAAAATGAAGATACTGATCCTTATGATAATGCTGTACGTTGGGTAAAAGAAAATCGTGATAAAGTAAATAAATGGATAGGCAAATGACGATATATAGAGCCAAATCGGGATTCTTTAAAGGTATGAATCCTACAGTAGCATTGTTTTCAAAAGCAGTTATTGTTATCTTCGTGGCTTTTGGAGGAATTTGGACTGAAACAGCTTCTCAAACATTTGATTTTATAAAGACCAGTATTATTTTTGGACTAAATTGGTATTATATCGGAATTGTTGCATTTTTCTTATTTTTTGTCATTTGGCTGATGTTTAGTCGTTATGGTAATATTCGTCTTGGTGATGATGATGAAAGGCCTAGTTTTAGCTATTTTTCTTGGTTTGCGATGTTATTCAGTGCTGGGATGGGAATAGGCTTAGTATTTTGGAGTATTGCTGAACCAATCTATCATTTTCAAAGTAATCCATTTATTACTGAAGGTTTAACTCCTGAAGCAGCAGAAGTTGCTATGCGGATTACCTTTTTACATTGGGGATTGCATCCTTGGGCTATTTATGTAATTGTCGGATTATCCTTAGCATATTTTGCTTATCGCAAAAAACTCCCACTTACTATTCGTTCAGCCTTATATCCTATTATTGGTGATAGAATTTATGGGCCAATCGGCCATGCAGTTGATGTTTTAGCAGTTTTTGGAACTGTATTTGGGTTGGCTACTTCATTAGGGCTTGGCGTACAACAAATGGATACTGGTTTATCTCATCTATTTCAATATGATTCCTATTCTACCACTGAAAGTATTGCTAAAGAGAAGTATACATTGGAAAAATGTAGTGGGGTTGCGGAAGTAGAACAATGCAATGAGTTAGCAGCCAAAGAATATCCCAAACCATTTCCATATAATTTAATCCTAATAATTGCGGTTGTTACTTTAATTGCTACTTGGTCTGTAGTGTCTGGAGTGGGTAAGGGGGTTAAAATTCTCAGTGAATTAAACTTAGTTTTGAGTTTGATTTTACTATTATTTCTATTATTATTTGGCCCTACTCGTTATTTATTGAATTCTTTTTTACAAAATACTGGGGATTATTTATCTACTTTAGTACCATTAAGTATGTGGACTGATGCTCATAAAGATACTGGCTGGCAAAGCGGTTGGACAACTTTTTATTGGGCTTGGTGGATAGCTTGGTCACCATTTGTTGGAATGTTTATCGCACGTATTTCACGTGGGCGTACTATTCGAGAGTTTATTATTGGGGTTTTGTTAGTACCAACCTCATTAGCTTTTTTGTGGCTTACCGTATTCGGCAATACTGCATTGTACATGGAATTGATGAATACTACAGTAAATGAACTTGGCAACACAGTATCTGCTGTTGGCCAAGCGGGTATTATCGAAGCTGTTAATAATGATGTTACCATCGCATTGTATACCACGTTTGAAAAATTGGATGTTGGTATTATTGGTACTTTTGCTTCTGGAATAGCTACCATACTGATTGCTTCCTATTTTATTACCTCTTCTGATTCTGCTACATTAGTAGTTTGTACTATTTTATCAGTGGGAAATGAAGACCCACCAATTATCCATCGTGTATTTTGGGGAATTGGAGAAGGTACAGTTGCTGGGGTATTGCTTATTTTAGGAGGTTTACAAGCATTGCAAACTGCTTCTATAACTGCTGCTTTACCATTTTCATTCATTATTTTAGCTATGGTGTATGGATTAGTAACAGCATTAAAACAAGAAAAAATTTAGTTTTATTAAGAAGATGGAATTGAATTAAGAGTTCATTTTCATCTTCTTTAGTTACTAAAATTAGTTCAAAGCAATTTGTAATTTTTCAATATAATCATCAATATCTTCCTGAGTTCGCATTTCAGTAACACAGATCAATAAACAATTACCCAATTCTGGATAAAATTCCGTTAAGTTGTAACCACCCAAAATGTTATGTTGTATTAAATTGGTTAATACTTTAGTAACTGGTTTATCTAATTGAAATACAACCTCATGGAAATAACTGCCAGTGAATACTTGTTTTACTCCAGAGATATTTACCAACTTTTCAACTAATTTGCTAGTATTATTATGACAAGCAAGAGCTGTCTGTTCCAAACCTTTAGCTCCCAATAAAGCCATATGAATTGTAGCAGCAGTCACCATCAAACCTTGGTTAGTACAGATATTAGAAGTGGCTCTAGAACGACGAATATGTTGTTCACGAGCTTGCAAGGTAAGAGTATAACTAGGTTTATTATCTAAATCCACTGTTCGGCCTACAATGCGTCCTGGCATCTGTCTAACTATTTTCTTTTTACAACACATGAAGCCAAAATATGGACCACCAGACGAAAGTGGAATTCCTAATGGCTGTCCTTCTCCACAGGTAATATCAGCTCCATTAGTTCCCCATTCACCTGGTGGCGATAAGACAGCAAGCGTCAGAGGATTAACTAGTCCTATCGTTAGCATTCCTTTAGAATTTGCCCAATCAGTCAGTTCATCAATTGCTTCTAAATTACCAAAAAAATTAGGTTGCGGAATTACTAAAGCGGCTGCTTCTGGCATATTATCCAAGGTATTAATAGCAATCGTACCAGTTTTAGTATCGAAAGGCACATCTATTAAGGTAATGTCTTGATTTTTAACGATAGTATGTACTACTTGCCGATAAACTGGATGGACTGTAGTTGGCATTAAAATTTGTTTAGATTTTTTGCTCAAACGTACTGCCATCAATACAGCTTCGGCTAATGCTGATGCTCCATCATATAAAGAAGCATTGGCAGCTTCCATCGCAGTCAAATTAGCTATCATGGTCTGGAATTCATACAACAATTGTAGAGTACCTTGACTAGCTTCAGCTTGATAAGGAGTGTAAGCAGAATAGAATTCACCACGAGTAGCAATTTCCCATACTGCGGCTGGAATATGATGTTCGTAAGCTCCAGCCCCAATAAAACAGGTTTGATTGCCATTTTGTTTAGCTCTCTGTTGCACTAATTTTCCAACCTCCATTTCAGTTAAAGCTGGAGGTATTTTTTCTAAATTATCACAACGTAAATTAGCTGGGATTTCATCAAATAAATCTTCTATTTTTTCCACGCCAATGGTTTCTAGCATGGAAGTAATATCGTCTTGGGTATGGGGAATATATGGCATTTATAAATTTGGGAGGTTGTAATTTAAAATTAGTTACTTTGGTTTGACAATAAAACCAGAACTTTCTGGATTTGGTTGGGCAGTACTATTAATAAAAACTAAGTTAGTAAACCATGATAGTTTATTTTTTAATTGCTTATTTAAGTTATTTCTTTTTCCTGGTCTAACCCAATCATTTTCATTCCATAAGATTACTTTTATCTTAGGTTTATTGCAACATAATATTTGTTTATAGGCTAAAAAATCTTCTGATATTTCATTAGTGCAATTGATTCCAATTATTAAGGCTAAAGAATCTCTAATTTTTTGGGCAATTTCATCAAGTTTATATTCTGTATGTCTACTTCTACTTAAATGTAGATAATTTTTTAGTTCTTTTTCAATCTTATTAATTTTTTTAGTTAAATCCACCTGAATATTACTTTCAACCATTGTTTTACAACTAGTTATTTTTTGCCCAATTTCACTAAGTTTATCACATAAATTATTTATGGTAATTTGTTTATCATTGCGTTCGTTTTTCACTTCTATAAAATAGAGAGAATTATTTCTTATTCCTATAAAATCTATTGCTTTAGTTCCTTTTATCTGTTTTATTTCATCGAAAAATTCACTTTCATCAAACTTGATAATATTTATCCATGAATCATCAAAGATAAATTTTAATTCGCTCTCTATTAATTCCACCATATTTTAAGCTCCATAAAATAAATTTGACTCATAATCATCATGAGCTGCAAATTCAGCTAAAATATCATCATGTTTAATTTTAGTCAAAGTATCAGCCATTTCTATTTGAGTAGGAGCTTGTGGTTCATCCTTGTATAAAGCAAAGAAACGTATATTTGGTTTTTCTGGAGCTGGAGGAGTTGGGTATTCTGCTAATAGTGATAATTCATGAGCTAGTAAATAATCATGAGTTGATACAAATACTTGGATTCCAGCTAAACCTAATTGTCTTATTATATCAGCAGTTTTACGAATTAAAATAGGATTCAAACTAGCTTCCGGTTCATCCCAAAATAAAATACTATTAGTGGTCAAAGAACCATTGCGTAATAAATAATATAAAGTGCCTAATTTACGATAGCCATCGGCAATTACATTAACATCTAGTTTTTTGCCATGTAAATTAAAGTAAAAATGGTCATTTTCTAGAATAACTAAATCTTCTTGTTGGTCTTTAGAACCGGTTACTATTTCTTGAATATTTTTTATAATTGGTTCAATTGCTTTATAATCTTCGTGAGTTTTTCTTAAAATAGCAGCATTTAAAGCTAGTGCTAAATCGTAATGAGTTTTGTTATATGGAATTTCTCGTTTTTCATAAGTTGCAAAGAAATGATCATAAATTGATAGCATTTCTGTGGTTGGGAAATAAATATTATTATTAATTTTGTTATTATGTATATTAATTTTCACATTTGCTTTTTTAAGCACGTTTTTATTTTTAAACTTTAAAGATTGGGCGAAATAATTAGCTAGTTCATTAGCTTCAATAAAGTCAATATAACATTCTCTTGTATCATTTATTTCTTTATCCTCTCCATAAAAGGGTAATATATAATTTTCATAATTATTTCTAAGTAATTTATTATTTTTTTGAATTTTAAATAATTGTAGAATCCTATCTTCTAGTTCTATTCTTAACAATTTTTTTTGTTCTTTATACTTTTCTTTTAAAGCATTTGATATTATTTCATACATTATTTTCATAGCATGAGTCTTACCAGTGCCATTAGCACCAATCAATACATTAATCCCATCACAAAACTCAAACTTAGCTTGGTCAAATGCAGTGAAATTTTCTAGGTATAAATCTTTAATTTTCATTAATAGTTTAAATATGAATAACCACCGACAAAATCGGTGGAATCAAATATTTTAGTTCTCGGTAATTTCCAGATATTTATCATGGCTTAATAAACCATCCAAACTTTGCGAAGGTTTGAGTTTAAATAACCAGCCATCTTGATAAGGACTAGAATTTATTAATTCTGGTGCATCAACCAAGCCTTCATTAATTGCAGTAATTTTACCAGCAAGTGGAGTAAAAATATCAGAAGCAGCCTTAACCGATTCCACTACTCCACAAATTTCTTCTTGTTTTACTTCAGCACCAATCTCTGGCAATTCAACAAAAACCAAATCACCTAATTCCTGTTGAGCATGATCAGTAATGCCAATAGTGACAATACCATCCTCTCCTTCAGCTATCCATTCATGGGATTCAGTATATTTTAAATTTTCTGGGACTTCGCTCATTAATATTATTCCTATGTATAAATCAGTTTAAATCAATACATTACCATTTTTTACAAATGGCGACTTAACTACTTTAGCAACTAATGTCTTATTACGAATTCGTACTGTTACTTGCTCATATTTACCCATTGGCACTCTAGCAAAAGCAATCGACCTACCCAGAGTTGGTGAAAAACTACCACTGGTAATATAACCCTCACCATTATCCGTATAAATTGCCTGATGATCTCGCAATACGCCTTTATCTTGCAATACCAAAGCTATCATTATCCGATGATTAGCAGAGTCTTTCTGATCCTGTAAAGCTGCACGGCCAATAAAATTTCTATCCAATGGTTTCCACGCCACAGTCCAATTTAAGCCAGCCTCTAATGGAGAGCAGTCTTCATCCATATCTGTCCCATATAAATTCATACCAGCTTCAAGCCGTAATGTATTTCTAGCTCCAAGGCCAATTGGTTTTATCTCATTAGCTAATAATTTTTCCCATAATTCTGGAGCTTCTTTAGCCGGCAACATAATTTCAAACCCATTTTCACCAGTGTAACCAGTGCGAGCAATAAACCAATTATCCCAAGTAGCATGAAAAGGTTTCAAAGACAAAGCTGTTGCTGGCAATAAATCCTTAATTTTTTCTGCTACTTGTGGGCCTTGGACTGCAATCATTGCTAAATCATCACGCTCTTGAACTTGGACTGCAAACTCTTTAGCATGATGTATAATCCAAGCTATATCTTTATCTCTAGTAGAAGAATTGACTACCATTCTAAATCGTTCATCACTTTGATAATAAACAATTAAATCATCAATAACTCCACCATTTTTATTTAACATACAACTATAAATGGCTTTACCAATAGTTAATCGCTCAATATCATTAGCTAATAAATAGCGTAAAAATTGCCGTACTTTTTTTCCAGTTAAATCAATGATGGTCATATGCGAAACATCAAAAACTCCAGCATCTCGTCGAACTTGATGGTGTTCTTCAATTTGAGAACCATAATGTAAAGGCATTTCCCAACCACCAAAATCGACTAATTTAGCATTTGAGTGTTGGTCATAAAGTGGTGTTTTTCTTAGCATTGAGAGTATTTATCATTATTTAATAAGTGTTGATTGGTTAGATTATTACATAAGCAGAATGTACAATCAAGATAATTATTTAGAATTACAAATATTAAATAAATGTAACTACCTACCATGCTATTTAAGTTAAGGAAATATATGTTGGAGTTCAAAGTGAAGCTATTTAAAGACTGATAATTTTAGGACTTTCGCTTAAGTCGGAAAAAATGCAGAAATTCGAGGTTTTGAAAGTTCTATACTTAAATAGTTAAAAAGTAAGTCTCTCTTAGTTTTATAGAGTGTTTTACCTAATTGTTTAGCTTTAACTTTGATAGAAATCCAAGCATGGTAACCAATATGATTACGCTGAGAACGTTCTTTACGACATTGACACTTTTTAATACCAGTTAATTGCTTAAGAGACCTATGCAATTCTTCTTGCCATCGCACCTTATTCGCTTGTTGAACAACCTGCGTGGTTAAATCGCCCAGT
>JASFYV010000180.1:0-3873 GCA_045046925.1 Candidatus Marithrix sp.
CTATCGCTCTTTTAAATTCTTCTTCTTTTAATTTCTTTGCTTTTTCATATTTCATTACTCTATTATTTTTGGTTTTTTTACTTTTGCAAGAGGTCTATTTTACGTTTCAGATAATTAACTTGATGAGGTGCAGAACGTTTTTTTCGAGGAATTTTTCGATTATCTCTTATTGATACAGGATTCATTAAAAACAATTTTTCCAAACGTCCAATCACTATATCAGATTTTTCATCAAGTTGTTCATAAATATCGATTGTTAAAACTGATTCCAGTCCAATTAAATATATTGTTGAGTACTTGATAGACTAATTCTGCTGTTTTTCCAGAAAAATTTTCTAGCTTAAGACGAGTCTTTAAATAAGATATTTCACCAAATTTTTCTATAATTTCAGAACTATCTGGTAATAAAATTTTTGAACCATCAATATCCATAACACATACCTTTGTATAACTTGATATTATCATCACATCAACTACTACTTTCTGATTCATTTCAATGAAAGTTGTATGATGCAAATTACGTTTTGCTTGAGTAAAAGTACTACCAGTTATTGTATCTGTATCCATTGTAAATTAATTTAGTTGCAGTTGTAATGACTTCATACTTTTTTGAAATATCATTACTAACAATATTGGAAAATATAATTTTTTAACACGAGTGAATGCTGATGCAATTATGTCTGTTTTAAACATGTTGTACCTTTATTAGTTAATTTATGTTATAATATTTATTATACTATACAATTACTTACTTCTTAGCTTAATGGCAGTACCCCAGTTTCTCACTCCCTCATTAATAAGGAGAGGGTGGGGGAGATAGCTTTCTGCGTAACATCAGTTAATTAAACATTCATAATGAATTGACATCATATATCTATTCCTATATATTTATTTGGAAATTATATTTTTTTCTTATATCATAACTCTTGAAATATACAGATATTTTTTACAATCCTCATAGGAGACAATATGAAATTTAAAAAAATAGTCACAACGATGTGTGTAGCATCGGCTATGACTTGTATAATGACACCTCTTCAACAAGCAATAGCTGATGAAGTTCAAAAACCCAATTTTGTTACTATTGTTATAGATGACATGGGATTTTCGGATTTAGGTGCTTTTGGCGGAGAAGTTAATACTCCTAATATCGATCAATTAGCAAATACTGGAACTGTTCTTAGCAATTTTTACGCAGCATCAACTTCGTCACCATCACGTTCTATGCTATTTACTGGCAAAGATAACCATCCTGCTGGAATGGGAAATATGGGTGGTTCAATGCGTGAAGAGCAAAGAGGCCAACCTGGTTATGAAGGTATAATGTCATTAGATGCCCTACCATTCCCTGAATTGCTACAGCAAAATAACTATCATACTATGATGGTTGGTAAGTGGCATATGGGAGAGGAAGAAGAATATTATGCCCATAATAGAGGTTTTAGCGAAACTAGAGCTCTTCTATTACCAGGTGGTGACGCTCATTTTCTTTCGGATGAAAATGGAGATAATATTACCACTATCAATTCGGCTAAAATGGCAGCTTCAGGACGAACAACCATGTATAACGAAAATGGAGAGGAAATGACTAAATTCCCTCCAAATGCTTATGCTACGGATTATTATACTGATTTAGCGATTGATATGTTGGATACACGGGATAAGAGCAAACCGTTTTATTTAAACATGTCCTATTTAGCACCACACACACCAATTCAAGCTCCTAAAGATGTTATTGATCAGTATGTAGATACCTACAGCAAAGGCTGGGATATAATTCGCAAAAAACGGTTTGACAAATTGAGAGCTTTAGGTTATTTAGCACCAGATGCTGAACTTTCTCCTAGACCAGATAATATACCTGCATGGGATAGTTTGCCTGATGATCAAAAAGCTATTGAAGCCAGAAGAATGGCGATTTATGCAGCTATGATCGATAAGTTGGATCAAAATGTTGGAAGATTAGTTCAACATCTTAAAGATATTGGTGATTATGACAATACAGTATTTTTCGTATATTCTGATAATGGTGCCGAAACTGAAGCTCCAATCTTTAAATTTGGTGGTGCTAGACTACAATTTATTTTAGATAGCTTCCCTTACAGTATTCCAAATTATCCAGATAATATAACTTTGGATGAGCTTTTAGAGAATATGGGTGGTAGTAAATCACATATCGATCTAGGAATGGGTTGGGCTACAGTTTCTAATGCTCCATTCAACAATTATAAAGTTACTACCTTTGACGGTGGCGTTCGTACCGCAATGTTTGCTCATTATCCGCAATCTAAGGCAACTGGCATTGATTATAATTGCTTATCTTCAGTAATGGATATTGCTCCAACTATATTAGATATGGCAGAAGTTGAGTACCCTAATACTCATAATGGCAAACCAATCGCACCAATGCAAGGTGTGTCAATGGCAAATATCTTTAAAGGTAAGCTACATTGTAATCCAGAACGTTATCTTGGCTGGGAAATGAATGGCATCAAAGGTATACGTCAAGGTAATTGGAAATTATCTCAACAGCTTGATGATGAAAATTGGTATCTATATGACTTGACAACAGACCCATATGAACTCAATGAGCTTTCCACAGAAAATCCAGAAAAACTTCAGAGCATGGTAGATGTTTATCAACAATATGCAACAGATAATGAAGTTATTGATGTGGGAGTAAAACAGGGAGAAAACCTAGGTATTGCTACTACTGGAGCTGGAGATGTAAAGGCCAGAATAGAAGGCGGTTCTCTTATTATAAAAGATGGGCTTGATTTATCTATCAAATTCTACAAGAAAACTAAAACTGTTAAGAGTACTGATACTGTTGAAGTTATCAGCCAAATGAAACCTGCTAAGCAACATGTTGGGTTACCCGCTACTATATCAGTTTATTCTAAAGTTATAACTGATTCTAAAGAGAGTTACTGGGCATTAACACCAAATGGCTGGGAAAATTTTGAAAATGGTGGAGAAGTTCCTGCTTATTCAAATGTTGCTGAACTTTCTGCAAGACATCTTATTCCTGTATTTAAAGGGAAATTTGGTAATATAGGGTTAATCGGAAATATCGAAGTTTGGCTTGATTATCGACTTGAAGATGGCACAGCTGTTTCTAGTCAAGAGCCAATTAATATTGAAATAACTGACTAATTACTGTTTAACTGGAACTGGGTTTAAATCCAGTTTCACTAAATGATTAGCTTCAGAATTTGTTCTAATTGAATGTTAATTATTAATGAAATCAAAACCATTAGTAATTAACCATTCCTCATTCACTAATTCACAATTAAATACCTTTGAAAATTCTGAATACCTATAGGGCCAGGGCGACCACATTAAAATTATAATCCAAACACGAGTTTAGCACGGTAATCATCACTCCACATAGCCTTGTTTCTTAGCGAGACAGTAGTGTCAAGGTCTACCCATACAGATATGTCTAATAGTGGTCATACGGAGAATTACCCTTGTGTGTTAGCATCTTCTCTAAAAATAACTTCAAGTCGCCAATGTAATTTATTCTCTATACTCCAATGTTCTCGTACTACTTTTGCAAAGATTTTGGCATTACTAGGTATTGAACATATAACGTTTTTCTTGAGTTTCTTTACCATTTACCCAACAAATTCGTTCAACTATTCCAATACTAGTCAATCCCTTCCAATTTTCAGTCTTAGGAATAGTTTCTAAATGACTTGTAATCCAGTAATGTCTAGTTTCTACACGCCCATGTCCTTTATCTATCTCTTCTAAAAAATCATATTTCATACTAAGTAGGAAGACAAAATTATATTACCAAAAATTAAGTAAAATTAATATTATAATTTTTTCCAATATTAGCTAGTATATTATACAAAGAATCTCTCA